>JBAWWF010000042.1:0-7409 GCA_037146895.1 Alphaproteobacteria bacterium
GTCCTGGAATTGCTGCTCAGAAGTCAGTTAGCTTTCTTTTTGCTAACTACTAACTTCTGATTTCTGACTTCTGATTTCTTCCCCATGACCCCTGTCTTCTTAATGCTGGCTTTTGGTTTTTGCCTTCTGACGACTGGCTTCCTAGCTAGTGCTAGCTTAGGTTGGTCTTTAATTACTACTTCTTGAGCTAACATTAGCCCACCCTCTTCAGCAGGGGGGCTTTTTAGCAATTTTTCCACAGGGGGAATGGTTTTTTGAAAAAGATCCGTAACCTTTTGCATTACACCCCCAAGCCAAGGGTTAGTAGCCATTTTTTTTGGCAAGGCTGAAGGCTTACTTGTGATAGTGTCCGTAATAAGATCGATTTCTTTAGAGAAACTTGGTGCATGCTGAACCAGAGGAATGCCTAAATCAGCTGCTTCAACTGCACGATGCGAAAAGGGAATAACAACATCAATGTGATGTCCTAGAAGCTTAGTGAATTGCTTGAGTGATGTGGATTCCTCATTACGGGTGCGATTGATAACCAAGGTTGGAATGGGTGACTGCCCCTTTGTCTGACTTAGTGTACTATGGATTTTCAAAGTATTGCGAAGCGACGCAACGGTCAGGTCGCCAACCAAGAAAACTTTATCCGCTTTGTTACTAACTGCTTGCCATAGCTCAGGATGATGCCTGGAAAGATCAACGACAACATAGTGATATTTTTCGGCAACGACATCTAAGAGGCTGAGAACGTTTTTAACGGCGTTGGGAGAATCGATATTTAAAGACTCACTAAGAGATACATCGGCACCCAGCACACGCAAGCGTTCACCATAGTTGGTCATGGAGCTCTCTAAGAATAGGTCATCAAGTCGATCAGGATTATCAATGACATCAAATAAAGCATGTGATGCTTTTAAATCAAGCATTGTTGCAACTGTACCAAAGAACATATCATTGTCGATCAGGGTTACTCTCTTCCCCAAATCATTAGCCAGAGAATAGGCACAATTAACCGCAAGAGTTGTTGCACCGACGCCACCAACACTTCCCAAAAACACCAGAATCTTGCCCGTTTTTTTGAAGTTTGCATCGTTTGCGTTTTTGGCATTTAAAGCCACATCTATGGATTGCAAGAAAAGATCAGCATTTAATGGTTTAGCAACATAATCATGAATGCCGACTTTGAGTAAATCACGAAAAATACCGATGTCGTGTCTTTCGCCAAGAATAATGATGCGTGTTTCTGGAGGGCAGAATTCCATAAGCTTTTCAGCCGCGGAGACCACAAATTCATGGCCGCTACAATCAATAAATATGACCCTGGGATTTTTAGCTGATTTTATATAGCTAGTAGCCTCTTTTAACCCGCCCTTAAACAGTTTGTGTTGATAGGTTTCTACTTTTGCTAATGCAGGCTCAAGTACATTGCCTAGCGCATCATCCTGAATAAAGCAAACAACGTCATAATTTTTGGTATGTAATTCTTTCATCTTTTAAACCAATCCCAATAATTGTACTAGAGCTGAAGATTTAGAACATTTTTATTTTGTTCTCTGGTAATACCTACCGCTTCAGAACCTAACATATTAAACAAATTTGCAATTTCAATACCGAGTGCTGAAATTGCCCCCCAAGAAATAAGAGATATAAGACCAAGAATAATTGCATACTCAGTCAGAGTTGAACCTTCACTGGACCTACTTTTTTTAGCCTTTATGAAGCCTTCGTTTACTTTCATAATGCCCTCTCCATAAAGTGCCATAACCTTTACAAAATATTATGTAATTTGCGAAATACTATGTTGTTTAGGTTTGGTGCTTTAATAATCGTAACTCCACCGGTTATTCTCACAGTTTGTGTATACCCCGTGGAGTTACTACGCTAGTCCTTACTTACCCAAACTCTTAATATTACCCAAACCTTTGGTGTTTTCGGTTTGAGCGCTAGTTTTGCCAGCACTTAAGAAACTGAACACGTTTGCGGTGTCAACACCGAGTGCTGAAATTGCCCCCCAACCAACAAGAGCGATAAGACCGAGAATAACTGCATACTCAGTCAAAGTTGAACCTTTTGTTGCCTTTGCTAAATACTCATTAAGTTTCATAATAATACATCCTTTATAATTATTCTTTATTATTGTTATTAATAGGTTAATATATTATTACTATTTTGATTTTTAGTTTTTTATTCTCAAACATCTTCTTGAAGATATTAGTGTGATTAAAAGTGAGACTTGGTGCAAGATCTTCGGGTCAAGCCCGAGGATGACAATCCAGGGAGAGAGCTTGGCCCAAGGAATGACACCCGAGGATGCTGCTAAAGCCTCTCTCTACTGTCATCCTCGGGCTTGACCCGAAGATCTACCTAGGATTGATATAAGTCTCACTTTTAATCCTACCCTGCCTGAAAATATTGCAAAATTGATGATTCAGAGTAATAGTTTAATATGTGCCGCCTGAATTACCGCCACTTGAGCTGGATCCGCCGCCACCGCCACTTGAGCCACCACCAGCAACCGCACTGACGTTGGACATCATAGAACTCCCTGATGCACCTGATTGTTCGCCGCCGCCTGCGCTGCCTCCGCCGCCACCGCCAGAGCTATCGCCAGCAACTCCACCGCCCCCAGCAAGGTAATTATTGATTCCCAAAGCTTCGCGCGATGGGTCATTTGATGCCGCAGGCGTGCCTTGGAATAGAGTAAAAGGATCATCAACCATTAAAATCAAGTTCTTGGCCGTTGAGCAGCCAAAATTTTCGATTGCTAGCCCTGTATTGCGTAAGCAAGCAGTAGGAATTGCTCGATAGATATCAAGAACAAGAGGAATCGTACCACCTTCTGGTTTTAAACTAGATGATTCGTGTATTTGGCTTGGGCGTAGTCCAAGCTTTAGTAAGGTTTTGCGTAAGTGGACAAGACGCCTGCCTACACGACCTGAGGTTTTCTTGGGCAATGTCACATGGACTGAGGTCTTGCCGTTAGTGTGGGGGGGCTGAAGTGCTTCAGATAAACTCTCAAGTTCATCATCCGAAAGTACTACTTTATTGCTCGTAAAATAGACGCTTGCGTTTTTAGTAGTATGATCAAGTTGATAACGATTATCGTTTAATAGCTGTGTATAAGTTTCATCCTGTCTGGTACAAGCACTGACGCCCAATAAAAGACTTAATGTCCCCAGCAGTAAACAAGTAGATGCTTTCATAGAATCTCTCCCAAGGCTATACCCAAACAATTTAAAAGTCCCTTAAAAATTAAATCCTGCTGCACCATTAAACGATGGTGAAAGGTTAATAGCGTGTATCTCCGATGGTTCTGTCGAAGCTTGTTCCACCAAATCACCACTCAATATCATATCAACAAGCTTAGTAAACTTTAGATCATGAGTTGGTAAAGAGACATCTTGTGGGTTATCAAAGGGTTCCACAAGGTAAGGAGTGGCAACAATGATAAGCTCAGTTCTTTGTTTTTGAAAATTCTCTGAACGGAAGAGTGGGCCCAAGATGGGAAGGTTTGATAACCCAGGAAATGCGTTGGTGATAGCATTTGTCTGATCAGACAACATCCCCGCCATAACCATACTTTGGCCATTGCCCATTTCTACTGTACTTTCTGCGCGTCTTGTTCTAATTGCAGGAGTGAGATTGCCCAATGCATCTTTGGCACTGTTCTCTAAGTCTAGACTGCTAACTTCTGTTTTAACCCGTAGACTGATGCTGCCATTGACAATAACTGGTAGGAATTCAAGGCTGATACCATATTCCTTAAATTGAATAGTTACCGTAGCGGTTGTGCCAGTTCCTCCTTGAGCTACAGGATACGGATACTCACCACCAACTAGGAAACTCGCTGCTTCACCAGAGCGAGTCATAAGATTGGGCTCGGCCAGAATAGATGCGAGTCCTTCTGAGGCTAAAGCGTCAATAACTCCAGATAAGCTATTATTAGCACTGGTATAGTTTGCGCCAGCACTGATTAAACTGCTTCCAGCACCGGCCGAAGGAAATCCTGCTGCTGGATCTATAGGAGTTGTTGCTCTACCTTCAGTCACACCGTAGCGAAAGTTACCCGCCTTTGAGATACCGCTCCAATTAACAGATAAGCTATTAGTAACAGTTCTGCTCACTTCTGCTATCTTGATATGCAAATTAATTTGCTTCGATCCCTTGGTCGTAAGCTGGCTGACTACTGCTCCTTTTTTATTGAAATACAGCTGAGATACATTGTTAATATCTGCAACAGCTTTGGCAGAGCTAACCTCTCCTTGCAATAGAACCCCCTGGGGTAGCATCACAATGTTAATGTTATCTGACGGAGCGACTTTCTTGATAACGTCCGCTAGTTCTCGTGCTGAAGGCTTCACGAAAACTTCGTAACGATATGTCTCCTTTGTCGTTTGATCGGTAATGATTAGTTGTGTAGTCCCAGGAGAACGCGCATAAATCTCTAAAGTTTGTGGGTCATTTGATGACGCGTCCGCAATATCTGGGTTAGTGATAACAACTTGCTCCGCGGGGTTGTTTAGACGAATAGTCTCTCCAGTACCAGGCATCATTTCAATATGTCTTATCACCTTTTCTGATGGTGATGAATTGCTCGTCGGTGCGTGTGCTCCTAGGACAGTTGCATCTACCTTTTCTGTGTTTGGCACTGTAGGACCGCCTATCTGTAAAGATGGTGGCTTTATCACTGGTGCTTGATGGGCAAAGACAAGAGTGCTACTAAAGACAGTCGCTATTACTACAAACCTCAACATAGGGAGCCTCTCTGTATACAATAATTTAGACATTTTACCCACGGATAATCTTAATAGCTTGGCCTTGCTTTTTTTGTTGACTAACCTTGCATTTTTCATCGCCAGAATCTCCTGTAGCGTGCAAGCTTAAAGAAACGACACCTGACTTGGAAATAGAAGCTATGGTTTCTGCTTGCTGTGGCGTTACCTCTAGGGTAGCTATACGCGGCACAACTGTGCTTTTGTTTATTTCAATATTATCGGTGTGTTGGTCTAATGCTAAAACTAGAACAGCACAAAGAAGAGTCTGGGTTGATTGATTTCCCGTGGGTACGACGAGCACATCAACAATATCCCCCGGCGAAATTAAGCCACTACTTATGGAGGTTGGATCAACATAGATAGATGCTGCACGCATACCAGGTTTTAATCTTGCAGCAAGTGCACTTCCATTCTTTCTATCAACAACCGCAAGGTTTGTTATGGGCTCTCCCTTAGCGATAGAGCGATTAGCAATCAACGTTTTTGCTTTTTCTCCATTTATATCGTGCAGCTTTAAAAAATCCTCACGTGTTGGGCTTGCAGGCCATTTTTCATTAATAACAGCCTCGGCAATGAGTTCCCCTACAGCAATATCTCTTGAAGCAACGAGAACCTCTCTTACAAGTGGATTCTGAGGTTCTCCAGAATCTTTAGGTACCCTTGGAGCTGCTACAATATGGTACATTCCTAGCGATATCAAAGTTGCTACGACTAGTGAGCTACCAGCAATGAGGATTTCGGTTTGTCTCTTCATAATAATACCTTGTCTTTCATAACATAATGATAGCGGCGGCGCTGATAGCAATGGCATAAGGAACCATATGTTCTTGCTGCATTTCTAAAATGTCTTGCTCGACCTCTTTATTGCTTTCACAAATGAAACAATTAACCAGAGGTTTAAGCATGCGTTGTTTGCCAATAAAATGACGTGCTTTTTTGGTGAACCTCTTAATAACTTTGGGCATAGCTAAGATAAGTAGACTTAACAAGCCGCCAATGATCCCCATGAGAATGAAGAACGAAAGTATTTTAGCCCAGCCGATCCATAGAGCGACAACGGATAGCAATTTTGCATCACCGCCGCCTATCAAGTTAAAATAAAATAATGAGGCTCCGCATATAAGAACCAGGAGGAACAAAAGATAAGGCTGGAAAGTAATTGCTTGCCCCATAGATAACGTAAACAAGGGAAACAATACAAACAAAGCACCAACAACACTGTTGGGAATGCGGTAATAAAGAAGATCAGTAACACTAGAGAGAAGTATTAAAAATATGGCAATGCTTATAAGCAATGTGCTCATTCTTTGATATCCTTTCTAGGTATTTTTGTTAACTGCACGCCTTTCAGAATATGCATGTTTCCTTCCACTTCTTGGGAGTCTAAGTCCTTTGCAAATAGGACTCTTGCTTTATTCCGTTCACCAGATAAGGCATAAGCAACCGCAAGATTATGACGCTGTTTCGGTGTGGCACCTATTTTTTCTCCCAAAGGCACTAGCCACTTAAAGGATTCCTCGTAAGCCCCTGAAAAGGCCAATGAAAGACCAAGATTTCCTTGAATATTGGGATCATTGGGAGAGATAGATAATGCCATGTTATAGCTTTCTTGGGCGCGCTTGCGATCCGCTTTTAGATCGTAAGCCACACCAAGTGCATTATAAGCCTCGGCATCTTTATCATTCGCAGCAATTATTTCGTTACAAATCTTAATCACAGGGTTGGGTTTACCAGCCAATAAATAGCACCGTGCGAGTCGTTTTTTCGCTTGGAAGTCCCGATCAATCTCCAATGCTTGTTCAAAGACCTTGCTTGCCTCGTTTAGTTGCCCATTTTCAATGAGTGCATCCCCAAGATTGAGATAAATAGGTAGCTTATCTGCATCGTTAGGCGTCTTTTCTAAAACACGACGGTAAATAGCAATAGCCCCTGTGGGATTTCCTGAAGCGCGCATACGATCCGCAGCACGAAGCACACTACCGTCTTGATCATCCTTATCGCTCTTATTGCACCCTGCAAGGAGAGATATAGCAATTGCCATCACAACAAGGTGTCTGGTCGCGCCTCTAACTTTAATCAAATACCTGTCCTCCTATACTTAAGTACCAGGCTAGGAGAAAATTTCGATAAATACAATAGATTTTAATAAAATTTTAGCTTTTATGGTAAAGGAAATGCAGCAGGCGGTGGCGACCAGGTTTGGCGTCTCTGTTACACAGGTTAAAGAGATAGTAGCAGGGCGGAGCTACGTTGATATGACAGCCAGAACAAAACGTCAGGACAATTCACTAAAAGTTGTGGATGCATTCAAGAGCCTCACACCTGCGGAACAACGTAATCCTGTTCCGGTTATATCTGCAAAGGTAGGGTTATCTAAGCGTGTTACTCTAAATATTCTCAGAGATGCGAAGCTTTACGTTCCAAAGAAGTCTCAAAAACGTAAACCTGTTGAAGAATTAGGAGCCCCACAGAAAAAACGAAAAGGAGATGAATCTTCTGACTAAGGGTCTCCTAATGACAAAACCACGCCCTATCCAGAACTGAGGTTGAAATAACCTCAGTTCTGGATAAAAAAGGCTTAAAAGTGAGGAACTATCTCATACTTGTCATGCCGGAGATTAGATTTTCTTGGACGAACATCGTGAG
>JBAWWF010000043.1:0-7398 GCA_037146895.1 Alphaproteobacteria bacterium
TGAAATCCGACATATTCCCGCTTTATTTTATCTCAAACTGTGCGAAAAATATTTTTAACTGTGGCTGTTTTGCTGGCTTATAACCTCAGGCGGGAATCGCTGTAAAGATAATTCTTATTGTGTTGCGCTAACAGATTCCGGTGTCTCTTCTTTTTCTGGTTGTATAATAACTTCTTCATCTTTGTTTTCGGTAGTGGTGTTGTCGCTAACAACAGGCGTAATTGCTGCTACAGGGGGCTCTGCTGGTTCTGCTGCGGCCCCTGCTGCTCTTGGTGCTTCTGCCTCCGCAGGAGTTGCTACTTCCGCCTTTTCTTGCGGTGCATCTACCTTTGCTGCTGCGTCTACCTTTGCCTCTACCTTTGCCTCTACTTTTTTCTCTGCAGACTCCGTTTCTTTCTTAGCGTCACCTTGGCTTAACAAGAATTTACTAATCAGCCCTTCAAAGCTCAATGAAGACTGAGTATTTTCAACGCTCTGACCATCTTGCAGATAAGCCTCACTACCACCAGGAACGAGGGCCAAGTATTTGCCTCCCAAAAGACTTTCACTCGTAATCTCTGCGGAAGAATCGTTAGGGATCAACAAGTCAGAGCGCACAGAAAATGTTGCCATGGCCTGGTAGTTTTGTGGATCGATATCGATTTTTGTGATTGTACCAACTTTAACGCCACTAAGCTTAACGTCACCGCCAACATTCAATCCATCAATACGATTAAAAGAAGCGTGTAGATGATAGCCACCAGCAGTATTTGTCTTGCTTGATGTATAAGCAAACCCCAAAAAGATAGCGGCAATTGTCAGAACAATCGCTCCCATCAAGGCTTCTAGTAAATTATTACGCATAGTATCTCGTTACCCTTCTAAATGACTGCGCAACATCCACGCACAATGGCTATGCACATGCTGACGGCGAATCATAGCATCAACGGTTGCTAGATCTCCTACAGACCCAGCAATGCTGCCAACTTCGCCCGCACGCCGCACCATCAATTCATTATCTTTCACTAACTGGCGTACCATATCCATGGCGGGAGGGACATTACGCTCTTCCTCAACAACCGCTAGCTGTGCAAAAACATGATAGCTCCCTGGCGCATAAAACCCCAACGCACGCACACGCTCGGCAATTTCATCACCTGCCTCAATGAGCTCTGTATACACCTCTTCAAAGAGGTTATGCAAGACCTTAAAATATGGCCCTGTCACATTCCAATGATAGTTATGGGTTTTTAAAGCGAGGATAAATGTATCAGCAAGCAAACGCGATAAATCATCAGCCACTAACTTTCGTTCCTTTTTAGGAATACCAATATCAACTAACATTTTTATACTAATCCTTTATATTCTTAAATAATAACAAAGAAAAACTTAAGGATTAGTTACTAGTATTGTTAATTACGAAAAAAGGAGACTGAGAACCCCCCCCCAGCCTCCCATGGTACCGTAATCAACAACGACACATTCCCTGAGCCCAAAATAGAGCCAAGTTTCTTAGTCGATCCTTGAAAAATGAGCTTCGTTTAGTATAGCCTGGCATAAGCCTGATTCAACCCTTCGTTGTTGAGTTACGGTTAGTGACGTATGAGTGCTGTATACACTCGTGCGTCACGCTTCAGGTTAAGGCAAACAGACTGACCTGCCACATTTATCCTTAACCTTTCCGAATACTAGAAAAGTTTTAAACAAGATTCAAGGGTTTTTTTACTAGAATTAGACCTAATTTCATCTAGGATACGTGTTCGTCAGGACATAAAGCATAACCGATGTGGCGAATTGTCTGCAAGTAGCGAGGTGCACGTGAGTCATCGTTGATCTTGCGACGCAGTCTGGTTATTTGCACATCGATGGTGCGGTCGCTAACCCGGTGGCCGATGCGTTGCGCCAGCTCCTCGCGCGGAAATGGCTGTCGTGGTGCCAGGGCCAATGTTTTCAATAAAATTAATTCTGTCGAGGACAGAAATATGTGCTCACTTTCGCGCCATAATTGATTAGTTTGCGTATTAAACGAGAAATCGCCAAGCTTCAAGGTTGGCGTGTATGGTTGATCTTCTCCTTGGCTACGCCTAAGAATGGCCCGCACGCGAGCTAGCAATTCACGCGGCTCGAAAGGCTTGGTTAGGTAATCGTCCGCGCCCATTTCTAGCCCAACAATCCGATCATCTAGCTGGTCACGCGCAGTTAGCAGGAGGATAGGCAGCGTTTGATTTTTACGCAAGGACTGGGTAAACCGCAACCCGTCTTCGCCTGGCATCATAATATCTAGGATAATCAGATCAAATTTCTGTTGCGCAATGTGCGCTCTAGCCTCGGCTGTATTTGCGGCAGCGTGAACACGAAAATTGTTCTCGGACAAGAACTGAACAAGCAGATCCCGCAAGCGACGATCATCGTCAACAACTAGAAGATGAGGATTTTCTACTACCATCTGATCCTACTATGGGTGATAATACTATAAAATTCATGGTAACGGGCTTTTATGCAGCTTGGCAAGAAAAGGTTTTGGCCTCAGCTGCGCGCCTCGGCCCGCCACTTATAATATTGAGATGGCATAAGTCCATATCGCCCAATATTGCCCTCATGAATATAAGTAAATTCTTTCAGAAGCATATCCTGCAGTGCATTCTTATCTGGTGATTGGTAGATATGTTCATCTAATATTCTATTCACAGTTTCAGCTGTCGGGGCTTCCATTCGCTCAACAACTGCTTTAATCACAGAAGAAATCAAGTCTCTATACCTCAATCGTAATGGATCTGGTTCAATCATGGATTGTACAATACCCGCATACCGTTGACACGAGCGTTCGTAGGCCAACATATAGACTTCCTTCAAAATATCTACGCTATTCAATTCGTATATTGCAAGTAGACCATCCATATAAACCTCTTTATCTACATCAACGAAGGATAAAGGGCACAAATCATGTCGAATAAAAGGAATATTTGATGCAAGACGAGAAACTCGTTTGTTTACATCAATAAATGGTTGTAGATAAGGGAGATGAACCATAATGAAAAAAGATTGCTCATACGGATCCATAATTTCGGTGGCCTTTTCAAGCATTTTGTAGAATGTTAATTGGATTTGATCTGGAATAACCATAGGCATATAAGTTGTTCCAGAAATTTCAACAGGAATTTGACGCAATCGTCCACTATCAAGAGGATTTGGAAGCAAATTGTACGACAGGTTGGAGTGTAAGGTGCAAATGGTGTAAGCGTTTAAACCTATTTTATCCACATTTTCAACCATCATTTCAATGGCTGCTTTATGATTGAGGATCATTTGTGTTTCCGCCAGGTCTCTGCCCACAGCCACTTGACCAAATTCAATCAAATTCTGTGTTTCTAGCCGTGTATATGTGTTGCCCTCTAAATGTGAAGAAGCCCAGGACAAGTCAACAAGGAGCCTGTGATATATATTTCTAACATATGTGCCGATGATTTTTTCCTGCCCTAATTGTTGAGATAACTTAGGCTGTTGTTGAAAGTTGGACTGTCCCATTGTTTTGAGTTGTTCTCGTAGAGATGCTTGTAAATAATACGTTTTGCCAGGTATGTAAGAATCCATAAAATCAGGGTTGTATCCAACAGGCTTTCGGTTAAATATAAGTTGATGGACGTAAGCTAAGGATTTTTCTGATTCCTGTGATAGTTGGTGACTTTGAGTTATTTCAGGTTCAGGAATGGACTTAGAAACAAAATAACGTATATGATTTCCGTTTCCACGGGCAATTATTTGGCCATTGTTCTTCATCGCCACCAGGCGACGAAGCAAAGTACGACGATTTACTGGAACGACAAACTCATTATTTAAAGCCTCTTCCAGAGAAGCTATCGTCAGGCCTAAGGGCTGTTGTTGAAGCAGCCTGTAGATAACATCGATTTGCTTTTCTTTAAGTTTTTCAGAATTATTATCTACACCATTGGTCTTTTCCACAAATTTCTCCATCATCTAATTCTGTCGTGCGAGACATTTATATTATGTCGCGAGACATGTCGCGCGTCAATCATTTCAACTAAAGTTGTGCCTGATCGCCAAGTGTGGTATTAAAAGACATCTAAAGTTGTTTGATGGCAAGCGATTTGAAGCCGTTTTTATACCTTATTTCTAGGGGGGTTATTTTACATGCCTGAATCAGGCTTAGCTTCTGTTGAAGCTTACTACCAAGCAATGCACAATAAATCCATATCAGGCATGGCGGAATATCTGCACCCTGATGTTCGGTTTGTGGGTCCTTTGGCACAGATAAGCGGCAAAGAAGCAGTTCTTGAAGCTGTCGAGCGACTTATGCCTTTTTTTAGCACCATTACGATACGGGCAAAATTTGGGTCCACAGATCAAACTATGGTAGCGTATGACTTGAATTGCTCCGAGCCCATAGGAATTTTACGAGTAGCTGCTCTTATGAAATTTGATGATGGGCTTATATCACGCATTGAGCTCTTTTTCGATGCTCGGCCATTTGAAAAGAAAAAGGATTAGATACTCTCTAAGGAATAAAAGGCTTTCGAGTACTGCTTCAAACAATCATTGATAGAGGAAGATTTTATGACAAAAAGTGATGTGATTATTATTGGTGGCGGGCCAGGTGGGTATGTCGCAGCTATTCGCGGGCGGCAACTGGGGCTTTCCGTTACCTTAATCGAGAAAGAGCACTTAGGCGGCGTCTGTCTCAACTGGGGATGTATCCCCACCAAAGCATTGCTGCGGAGTGCCGAGATTGCGCACATGTTGCACCAGGCCGCCGATTTTGGATTTGAAATCGCCCCTCCGCAGATTAATCTGGCGAAAATGGTTGACCGTTCCCGAAAAATAGCAGCCCAGTTATCGGGCGGCATCCGTCACCTCATGAAGAAAAATCAGGTGACCGTTGTCGAAGGGCATGCGCAGCTCGTCAAGGCTGGGCATGTTCGTGTAACCGCCCAAGACGGTACGTCGAGCGAGCTACAGGCCTCCCACATCATTCTTGCAACAGGTGCCAGGCCGCGCGCACTCCCCAATATCGAGCCCGATGGTAAGCTGATTTGGACCTCGCGCGAAGCTATGGTTCCAGAGCGATTACCTAAATCCATGCTCATAGTTGGTTCAGGCGCGATTGGCATTGAGTTCGCCAGTTTCTATCGCGCTTTGGGCACAGAGGTAACCGTTTTGGAAATTCAAAATCGTATACTGCCACCCGAAGATGAGGAAATTTCGACTTACGCACAAAAAGCCTTTGAGAAGCAGGGTATTAAATTCCTTTTGGAATCTCAAATTGTGAGCCTCCATAAACACAAAGACAACCTCGATGTTAAAATTAAAACACCACAGGGTGAGTCAACTTTAACGGTCGACCGTCTCCTTTTAGCTGTTGGCATTGTTGGCAACACGGAGAACCTTGGGCTTGAAGCAACAAAAGTGCGCGTCGAAAAAAGTCACATCATCACTGGTGAGTGGGGACAGACCGATGAGCCTAGTATCTATGCCATTGGCGACATCGCCGGGCCACCGTGGCTCGCGCACAAAGGCAGCCACGAGGGCATCGCCTGCATTGAGAAAATAGCACAGGTGCCTGGTGCGCATCCTTTGAAGCACGAGAACATCCCTGGCTGTACCTATAGTATACCGCAAATCGCCAGCATTGGCTTAACCGAAGCACACGCAAAAGAGACCGGACTTGCGATTAAGGTTGGGCGTTTCCCTTTCCGCGCCAATGGCAAAGCACTGGCTCTTGGGGAAAGCGAGGGCTTGGTTAAAGTCATCTTTGCGGAAAAGACGGGCAAGCTATTGGGGGCACATATGGTCGGTCATGAGGTTACGGAATTAATCCAGGGCTTCGCCATTGCTAAGACAGGAGAATTAACCGAAGCCGAACTGATGCAAACGATTTTTCCGCATCCAACCTTGTCGGAAATGATTCATGAATCAGTCCTTGATGCTTTTGGCCGAGCGATTCATAGTTAGCCCCCTCGTCATTGCGAGGTCCCTCTTGGGGCCGTGGCAATCCAGAGATAGTTGCACAGATCTCAAGGGTGCTCCTGGACGCGTCGCTTCGCTCGCGATGACGGATAGGGATTTGGTCATTAGGAGGAGTAAAGTGGAAATGAAATGGCGTACTAAATGATAAACAAAAAACCAGACTGGATTCGCGTTAAGGCGCCAACGTCACCGATTTATCACGAGACAGCGGCCCTAATGCAACGTCTCAAGCTAAATACTGTGTGCCAGGAAGCCGCCTGCCCTAACATTGGTGAATGTTGGTCAAAACGCCACGCGACCATCATGATTCTGGGGGATGTGTGCACGAGGGCCTGTGCCTTCTGCAACATCAAAACTGGACGTCCTGATCAGCTAGATCCGCATGAACCGGAGCGGGTAGCCCAAGCTATTGCCGAGCTGGACCTTGCCCACGTCGTTGTTACGTCAGTTGATCGTGATGACCTTGATGATGGCGGAGCTGGTCATTTTGCCGAAGTCATTGCCAAGATTCGTGAATTATCTCCAGGGACCACCATCGAAATCCTCACGCCTGATTTTCTGAGGAAAGATGGGGCAATTGCGACCGTTGTTGCAGCGCGGCCGGATGTGTACAACCACAACCTGGAGACGGTGCCGCGGCTTTATCCTTCTGTGCGGCCAGGGGCGCGTTATTTCCACTCTCTGCGTTTGCTCGATCAGGTTAAGGAGCTTTCGCCGCAGATGTTCACGAAATCAGGCATCATGGTTGGTCTGGGCGAGGAGAAACACGAGGTGTATCAGGTTATGGATGACCTGCGCGCTGCCAACGTTGATTTCCTGACCATTGGTCAATATTTGCAACCAACGCCAAAACACCACGCGGTCATGGATTATATCACGCCGGAGACGTTTGCTGAGTACGCAACGATGGCGCGTGGAAAAGGGTTTCTAATGGTTGCCGCATCGCCGCTGACCAGATCGTCATACCATGCAGGTGATGACTTTGTGCGTTTGAAAGCGGCACGTCTACAACAATGCTAACCCTGAACGAGCGGCGTCATTTTCCGTGCTCGCCGCAACGGGTTTTTGATGTCGTCGCGGATGTTGAGCGATATCCGACTTTTCTGCCAGGAGTGCTGTCGGCAAAAGTGACGACCGTTCGCCCATTTTGTTTCCAGGCTGATTTGCTGATGGGCTACAAAATATTCCGTGAACCTTATCGCTGCCTTGTACACCTAACGCCTTACGAATCCATTACAGTTGACTACCTCGAGGGGCCGTTTGAGAGCCTCAAAAACACATGGCACTTTCAAGAAACTAAAGACGGCGTCGAGGTTGCTTTTTTGCTAGCCTTTGCTTTCCGCAGTTCTTTACTCCAAGGGCTCGCAAGCTCCTTCTCGGCACAAATTGGGCAAAAAATGATCGCCGCCTTTGAGGGTAGAGTGTTTCGTAGGGGGG
>JBAWWF010000044.1:0-7385 GCA_037146895.1 Alphaproteobacteria bacterium
ATCCTGCCACCACGTGAACCACAGGAAGCACTTGAGGTCACTATGATTCATAGCATGGCAGGGTTGTTGCCAGAGAATGGTTTGGTGCAGCACCGTCCTTTTCGTGATCCGCATCACTCAGCGTCGCTGCCAGCACTCGTCGGGGGTGGTATCCGCAGCCGTCCAGGGGAGGTATCCTTGGCTCATCAGGGGGTGCTATTCTTGGATGAATTGCCGGAATTTGCGCGCAGTACGCTAGAGGCACTGCGGCAACCTATCGAAGCAGGGCGGGTGATTGTGGCTAGGGCCAATGCTCATCTAACCTATCCGGCGCGGGTGCAGGTGATTGCGGCGATGAACCCCTGTCGTTGCGGTTATTTTGGTGAGGCCTCGCGGGATTGTGGTCGTGTGCCGCGGTGTGCGCAGGATTATCAGATGCGCCTCTCGGGGCCTTTGCTGGATCGCTTTGATATTCGCCTTGATGTACCGAGCGTAAGTGCTAAGGATCTTCTTGGATTACCGACAGGAGAGTCAAGCCAAACCATTGCTGCACGAGTAGCTAAGGCGCGGCAAATACAAAAGCATCGCAACCGTTCATCTGCCACGGGCGCAACCGTTCTGAATGCGGCTCTTGATGGAGCGATTATGGAAAAGGCCGTTGTTCTGGACGATGGTGGTAAAGACTTGCTCGGGCGGGCGATGGATTGCTATAAGCTCTCGGGGCGGGGTTATTATCGTATCTTGCGCGTGGCGCGGACGTTGGCGGATCTGGAGAACGTTGAGAAAGTTGAAAAAGAGCATATTGCCGAAGCGTTGAATTATCGCTGTTCGGGTACACTGCTATTGGGAGAGTGAAAGAAGTGAAGGAGAAAAACATGCCCAAAACCATAGACTGCCTTATACAGGGCTACCAAGAATTTCGTAGCCGCTATTTTACAGATGCGACAGTTTTTGACAAGTTGGTCCAAGAGGGACAAAGGCCGAAAACGCTAGTGATTGCGTGCTCAGATTCGCGGGTTGATCCGGCTATTGTCTTGAATTGCGAGCCTGGCGATTTGTTTGTTATACGCAATGTGGCGAACCTGATCCCGCCCTATGAGAATGACAATAATACGTATCATGGGACTAGCGCGGCCTTAGAGTTTGGCATTTGTATGTTAGAAATTCGTCACGTTATTGTTTTTGGGCACACTCAGTGTGGGGGCATTAGGGCACTAATGGAGAGCTCTCATGAATCTCTCGAGGACAAAAGCTTTATTACGAAATGGGTGGAGCTCGCCCAGCCCGCCCAAAAAGTTGTTAGAGAAAATCACGCCGAGCTTGGGTTAGAGCAACAAGTTGACCTATGTGGCAAGTATGCTATCATCCATTCCTTGAAGAACTTGCAGACATTTCCATGGATTCGCCAGCGAGTTGATTCAGGGCAGCTGTCCCTCCACGCCTGGTACTTTGATTTAGCCAAAGGCCTCATTACTGCCTTTGACGAGGAGAAAAATTGCTTTACTGAATTACTTCTATAAAGAATCTGTAAATAAGGCGGTTCCGAGGCGAACGATAGTACTGCCGCAAGTAATGGCTTGGCGGTAATCAGCACTCATGCCCATGCTGATTCTTGGTAAGTTGTGCTTATCTGCCAGTGCCTTTAATTGCTCGAAGTATGGTTTCGGGTCTTCGTCTTGTGGTGGCAGGGTCATGAGACCTTGGATAGGGAGCTGCTGCGTATTGCATAAGTCAATAAAGGAGGTAAGATTTTCGGGAGCCACTCCTCCTTTTTGTGTCTCGCCAGCAAAATTAACTTGTATCAAAAGGTAAAAGTTAGGCCGGAAAAAACGGCGATGTTTCACTAGGGCTTCGATAAGCTTGACGCGATCAAGGCTGTGGATAGCGTCAAAGACGTTGAGCGATTGCACTACTTTATTGGTTTGTAAGCGTCCAATGAGGTGAAGCTCACAGTCAGGGAATCTTTTACGTAAAGCTGGCCATTTTTCCAGTGCTTCCTGAACGCGGTTTTCGCCAAAGAGACGCTGACCTGCCTCTATGAAGGGTATCAGGGTCGCAGGTGATTGTTTTTTTGAAACAACCAAAAGCTCAACTGCTGGAGGAATCTCTTGGCGTATAGCTTCTAAACGCTCTGAAGCAACTGCTGATGTTATGAAACCTACCATTAACAATCTATTTCTTAGCAAGGTTTTCAGCGATAAAGTCCCAATTCACCAGATGATTTAGAAAAACATCCACATAATCAGCGCGGACGTTTTGATAATCTAAGTAGTAGGAATGTTCCCAAACGTCGCACGTAAGCAAAGGCGTCTGCTCGTGCACTAGCGGAGTATCAGCATTGCCAGTTTTTGTGATTTTGAGCGCACCCTGATCAAGGACTAACCACGCCCAGCCGCTGCCAAATTGACCAAGAGCGGCCTGTTTGAACTGCTTTTTAAATTCATCTACACTACCGAACGCTTTTTCTAGAATAGATCTCACCTCGCCTTGTGGTTCATCACCACCTTGCGGTTTCATGCTATTCCAGAAAAAAGTGTGATTCCAAACCTGGGCAGCATTATTAAAGATACCAGCTGTACTGTCAAACTTCGCGGATTCCTTGATGGTGTCTTCCAAAGATTTTCCCGCAAAAGGGGTATTCGCAATAAGGTTATTCAGGTTGGTTACGTAAGCTTGATGATGTTTGCCATAATGAAATGAGAGAGTTCTTCCAGATATATAAGGCTCAAGAGCATTTTGTTCATAGGGTAGGGGCGGTAATGTGTGATTCATAATTTCCTCCATGGTCATCATCCCTATTGCATAGCTGATTTGAGCTGGAAGTGCCAGGAGTTTATTATGACATACCAGAAACTTCCTTGAAAATATGACATCGTGATGCTATATTTTCAAGGAGATAGTCTCGATGAGAATTTTATAATGATCGTAGAACGCAAAGCTTGGCACGAGAAAATCGTCAAAGAATTTGAAGTGCACCCAGTATGTGCTTTATTGGGTCCGCGTCAATGCGGCAAGACGACACTTGCAAAAGCGTATGGACAATTGATCCCGCACCATTATTTTGATTGTGAAAACCAGATACACCTGGGGCGCCTCGAAAACCCTTTGTTCACACTTAAAGATCTTAAAGGGTGCATCATTATTGATGAGGTCCAATTGCGTCCAGATCTATTTTCTGTTCTTAGAGTTCTTGTTGATGAAGATCCTCAAAAACAATTTATAATAACGGGGAGTGCCTCGCGTGATTTGATTCATCAATCGTCACAGACTTTGGCAGGAAGAATTGGGTATCATCAAGTGACACCTTTCGCGATTGATGAGGTTGCGGATTGGAAAACATTGTGGGTGCGCGGTGGCTTTCCGAAGTCGTTTCTGGCGAGTACTCTTTCTGGTTCTCTGCGGTGGCGTGATGAGTATATTAAAACCTTTTTAGAACGTGATTTGGCTTTATTGGGGTTTGATGTGAGCGTACCCCTTGTGAGCAAATTGTGGCGTATGCTGGCGCATTATCATGGTCAAATCCTGAATTATGCGACATTAGCCACAGCCTTAAACATTGACCAACGTACCCTTAAGCGGTACTTGTTTGCCTTTGAGGGAGCTTTTATGATCACTCTCCTGAAGCCATGGCATGCCAACACTTTGAAGCGTGAGGTCAAATCTCCCAAGCTTTATATTCGCGATACGGGCCTATTGCATCGTCTCCTCCACATTGATCAGGACGATATTGAAAATCATCCAATGGTAGGGTCGTCTTTTGAGGGATTTGTCATCGAAAATATTCACCGAATTTTTGGTTGTACTGATAATGCATTTTTTTGGGCGACACATTCGGGGGCCGAACTCGATTTGCTTGTGCTGCATGAGGGCAAAAAAATTGGCTTTGAGGTGAAACTTAACGATCGGCCGACTATCACAAAATCAATGCGCATCAGCCTCGAGGATTTGCAGTTGGACCATCTTTATATTGTCACACCGCATAGTGGACACTATAAGCTAGAGCCTAACATTTCTGTTGTAGGAGTTGATGATTTATCAATAAACTTCACATAAACAAACTTCACATAGAGTTTTTATGTCTAACTTTTGCCTTCTAACTTCTACTTTTTCGCCAGCAGGGGATCAACCAGCTGCCATTGCACATTTAACCAAAGGTATCAACGATGCTAAGCGTGATCAGGTCCTCCTGGGCGTTACTGGCTCCGGCAAGACCTTTACCATAGCTCACGTTATTCAGGAAACACAGCGTCCTGCCTTGATTCTTGCCCCCAACAAAACATTAGCTGCCCAGTTGTATGGCGAGATGAAGTTCTTTTTCCCTGACAATGCGGTTGAGTATTTTGTTTCTTATTATGACTACTATACCCCAGAGGCGTACGTGCCCCGCACTGATACGTATATCGAGAAAGAATCCTCGATCAACGAGCAGATTGACCGCATGCGCCATAGTGCGACGCGCTCTTTGTTGGAGCGGCGTGATGTGATCATTGTCGCAAGTATTTCCTGCATATATGGCATTGGTGGCGTGGAGACCTACGCGGAGATGATTATTCCCATAAGTGTGGGGCAGGAACTTGATCGGCAAACGTTGATGCGCAAACTTATCACCTTGCAGTACAAACGTAATGATTTAGCCTTTACGCGAGGCACCTTCCGTGTGCGTGGCGATATTCTCGAGATTTTCCCGACGCACTATGAAGATCGCGCTTGGCGCATCAGTTTCTTTGGTAATGAGATTGAAGCTATCACCGAAGTTGATGCCCTTACAGGTGAGAAGTTTGCTGCATTAGAAAAGGTGCGCATCTTCGCCAATAGCCATTACGTAACGCCAGGGCCAACACTGCAACAGGCGATTAAGGGTATCCAGCGTGATCTAGCTGTGCGGTTGCCAGAGCTCGTAGCTGACAACAAGCTTGTTGAAGCACAACGCCTTGAACAGCGCATAAAGTTTGATGTAGAGATGATTGCCGCCACCGGATCATGTCCAGGCATTGAGAATTATTCACGTTATCTAACAGGGCGGGCACCAGGTGCGGCACCGCCGACTCTCTTTGAATATCTCCCCAAAGATGCTCTGCTGATTATTGATGAGAGCCATGTGACAATCCCGCAATTGGGCGGAATGTATCGGGGTGACCAGGCGCGCAAAGAAACGTTGAGTAATTATGGGTTTCGCCTGCCTTCTTGCTTAGACAATCGTCCCCTTAAGTTTGAGGAATGGGAGAGCTTACGACCACAAACGATTTATGTATCAGCGACCCCGGGGCCATGGGAATTAAACCAAACTGCGGGTGAGTTTGTGGAGCAAATCATTCGTCCTACAGGACTCATTGATCCTGTTTGTATTGTTCGCCCTTGCGAACATCAGGTGGATGACTTAATTGCTACATGCAGGGAAACCATTGAACAGGGCCATCGCGCACTGGTTACGACCCTGACAAAAAAGATGTCGGAGGCACTTACGGAATACATGCAAGAAGCGGGACTTAAGGTGAGGTATTTGCATTCAGACATCGAAACGTTGGAAAGAATCGAGATTTTGCGAGATTTGCGCTTGGGGACCTTTGATATTTTGATTGGCATTAACTTGTTGCGGGAGGGGCTCGACATACCAGAATGCGGTTTGGTTGCAATTCTTGATGCCGATAAGGAAGGGTTCTTGCGCTCTAAGACTTCCCTAATCCAGACAATAGGCCGTGCCGCTCGCAATATTGATGGTCGTGTTATTTTATATGCCGACAAAATGACGGGATCAATGCAGGGAGCTCTGCAAGAAACACAACGACGTAGGGAGAAGCAGCAGTCTTACAATGCTGCCAATGGGATTACTCCGACCTCTATTCGCAAATCAATTCATCAGATTATCGAGAGCATTTTTGAGGCTGATCACACGAAGCTTCCACAGCCTATCGATAAAAGTGTGTCCAAGGTAGCCTTGGAAAAGAGCATGCGCGAGGCGGCCGCGAACTTGGAGTTTGAGGAAGCCGCTCGTTTGCGTGACCTCTTGCGGGCCATTGAACGCCAAGAGCTCGACCTACAATGAAACATAGACTTACCTTTTAAGATGGGGTCTTTTCAGAATGAAAATCGAGTTTTTCAAGAACAAGGGTAATTTGTCTTTCGTCAGCTAGTGCTGCTCGATGATCGCCAGGACTGCTGTAGCGTGCAAAAATCAGCACACCAACGCCATCAGCCCGACTGGGAACAATATTTTGTTCTTCTTTGGGCTTCCCTGGCACAACGTCCCAGGTGAAGAAATCAACCATATTGGGGTTATCACGACGTATTTGGTCTGATTTCTTAAAATAATCTTCTGCATTCATACCAGCTGTCTTATCGTATACATCCTGCTTATATATAATCAGCATATGTATTGATACAGGTGAATTGTCATTCATGTCATCAGCAATGCGGAATTGAACTTTTTCGATCCATACTTTTCCTGTTGTAAACCCCGCGATTGATTTAGCTGCTGAAACAACTGCATCACTACACCCCGAAATAAGTCCAATACACAAGAAACCAGCCAAAAACGCTACGAAGTGTTTATGCCAATTCCGCAGTATTACCTTGAGAGCGGTCGTTATTGCACTTTTATCGAGCTTCTCGACCATTTGTTAACCAATCCATCGTACACTGAAAGCAGTTACACCCAGAATGCCTATTCGCATTTTTAATTGCAAGGATGGATACGTAAATATGGATGATAAAATACTCCATCGTCTAAAAGTAGATGAAGATAAAACAGACCTTCCCGATTTAACAGATATTTATAATCTAGCTTATGCGGTCATTGATGGTTTACCACAGCAGCTTCAGAACGTAACGCAAAATTTAATTATTCGTGTTGAAAATTTTACTGATGAGCAGACGCTACAAAGCCTCAACATCACCGATAAGTATGATTTGCTAGGTCTCTATCGTGGTATTCCTTTACCCCTCAAGAGCCTGCATGATAACTCAATCTTGCCCGATATTATTTTTCTGTATCGTGGTCCCTTGATTCGCTTTGCCCGAGACAATGGCGAAAGCTTGAGCAGGCTTGTCTATCATGTTGTGATTCATGAAATAGGCCACCATTTCGGCTATTCGGATCAGGACGTGGATTGGCTTGATCACTTGGAGAATTAGTCCAAGGGGGCTATAATCTTAATAACCTGAGTTCGTGATAAGGAAGGCTTAAAAGTGAGGAGTTATCTCATACTTGTCATGCCGGAGATTAGATTTACTTGGACGAACATCGTGAGTCCTTTAGAAAATCTTATCTTCCGGTACCCAGTAATACTTGTGCTCCTGGGTACTGGACAGTAAGAAAATATGGCACTCGCTCACGCACGCTGCTACTTTCTATCTTCCGGTATGACAGTGGGTGGAGGTGCAATGCCTCTCTCTTATCCCGAACTGAG
>JBAWWF010000045.1:0-7380 GCA_037146895.1 Alphaproteobacteria bacterium
GTCTGCAACAAGGTTAGTGCATGTTGCCCCTGGGTACCGGACAGCAAGAAAATAGTGCATTCGCTTACGCTCATTGCTATTTTCTAGCTTCCGGTATGACAGTGGGGCACGTCTTATGGCTTTCTCTTTTATCCCGAACTGAAGGTAACTTAAAAAACCGCACTTCAATCAAGCAATATCGGGGCTTAGTTTGCTTTCGATGCGGCTGATCTCGTCTTTAATGGTGATTTTTTCCCGTTTGAAACGATAGATACGAATATCCTCAATACCAAGAGTACTCTGGATTTTTTTTATTTCTGCATCAATCTCGTTATGGCGTCTTATTAATTGCATTAAGCGTTGCTGCAAGATTTTAATCTCGGATTGACTCCGCGACATGTCCATTCCTCACTTAATGTGCCCTCCACCTAATGGTGCCCAGAGTCGGAATCGAACCAACGACACAGGGATTTTCAGTCCCTTGCTCTACCAACTGAGCTATCTGGGCCTAGACGATGCTATCTTTGCGTTCTATTTTATATCGGATAGACTACAGTATGTCCAGAGGCAAGATGAAAGATTGTAAACAAATCATATTTATTGGTGGCCCAACAGCCAGCGGTAAATCAGCCCTTGCTTTGGAGATTGCGCAATCATTAGGTAATTGCGCAATCATAAATGCTGATAGCTTGCAGCTCTATGCTGATTTACAAATTCTTAGCGCTCGTCCTTTAGAAAATGAATTTCAAGGCGTCCCTCACTACCTATATGGTGTTCTGTCAGCGCACCACGCTGCGGATGCCGCCTGGTGGCAGGCCCAAGTCCTTACGATCATTGATCAACTATCTACACACGGCCAGCGGGCGATCATTGTGGGCGGGACGGGTTTGTATTTCACATCTCTCATCCGTGGGCTTTCTGCAATGCCCGCAATCCCCCCAGATATTAGGGAACACGTGCGCGCGCAAGAAAAGAATCTTGCAAAGCGCGAGTTCCAAGAATGGGCTTATGCGGTTGATCCACTAATCGAAGGGCGGTTGAGTGATAGCCAACGCTTGTCGCGGGCCCTGGAAGTTAAACTAGCCACAGGGCAATCAATTACCACATTTCAGGGTAACGCCAAGCCAGTCATTGATAATTTCCGTTTTATTACGCTGTGTCCGCCCCGTGAGGTCCTTTATGAGCGGATTAACCAACGGTTTCTAGCGATGATGGAAGCTGGTGCCATTGCCGAAGTCGAACGGTTGCAAATCCTTAATTTATCAACAAAAGCCCCGATACTTAAGGCTTTGGGGGTGCGCGAGATAACCGCGCACCTTCATGGAGAAATCACACTGGACACAGCCGTGAGCCTTGCTCAACAAGCCTCACGAAACTACGCTAAGCGTCAAATAACGTGGTTTCGTCATCAAGTGCCCCAGGATATCGTTATCACAGAGATCACATGGGATATTGCAAACTTTGTCCTATAAGCGGCCTATTTCACACTAAAAAGCGATTTTAGTGTCAGTATACTTGCACTAAAAAGCGATTTTAGTGTACTTTAGTGGTATGGAGATAGCTACAGAAGAACTTACATCGGTACTCGGTCAATTTAACCCTTGGTGGCGAGGGGAAGCTAGTGCTGATTTGCCGAGCTGGAAACGAGCAAGCTATAAGCAACTGCTTTTGTGGATTAAAAATCCGCCGGCTCCACGAGCTATCATGTTATCAGGTGCCAGGCAGGTCGGGAAAACGACGCTGCTTTTGCAAGCAATAACTGAGTTGGTGAGCCAGGGTGTAGACGCAGCCAATATCCTTTACATCACCCTAGATCATCCTATTCTGAAGCTAGTGGGGATTAAAAGGGTTCTTGAGGCTTGGCGGGAACGTGAGCCTAAGAAGGATGGCGTCGAATATCTCTTTATTGATGAGGCGCAATTCATGCCCGATTGGGGCACCTGGGTAAAGCATCAGGTGGATTTTGAAAAGCAAAGACGAATCATACTCACAGGCTCGGCAATGCCGCTCATGCGGGCTGACCAAGAATCTGGCGTTGGCCGCTGGCATACAATCAAGCTTAATACGCTCTCGTTCTACGAATATCTGCAGCTCAAGAAAATCAAGCTGAATCCGTTGCCGGATTTCAGAAGTTTGCCTAGATTATTTGATTGGAAACCAGCGGAATTTTATAGAACGAGCGAGTTAGCCGCGCCATACATCGGCCACTTCCACGACTACCTTGTACGAGGGGGGTTTCCGCAAACAGCGCTGGTGGAAAACATCCATACAGCACAAAAACTTCTTCGCGAAGACATTATTGATAAAGCGCTCAAGCGTGATATGACGGCTCTTTTTGGGGTGCGCCGGGTCCTGGACCTCGAACAGCTGTTTCTTTATCTCTGTCTGCATGACGGCGGCTTATTAGATATGCCGACACTGTGCAAAAACCTTCAAGTCAATCGCTCTACAGCTCAAAATTTTCTGGAACTTCTGGAAGCCACCCATCTCATTTACCGATTGCTACCCTATGGGTATGGCAAGGATATTTTGCGCGGTCGCTACAAAATCTACTTGGCAGATGCGGCCATTGCTCCAGCAGTCTTGCTGAAAGGCAAAAGTGTCATCGAAGACCCACTGGCGCTTTCTGTGGCAGCAGAGGCCGCCATATTTAAGCATCTATTTGCTAGAGATTACCCCAATCACACCATGAACTTCACATATTGGCGCGGCAAACAAGAACACGAGGTTGATATTGTTGCCGAGGGTGACGGTCAAATTACTCCATTTGAAGTTAAGTATCAATCGCAAGTTCCCGATCTCAGAAACCTCAAAGGTCTTGTTGAACTTTGCCGCGCCAAAAATGTTGAATATGCCTACGTCATCAGTAAGGCAGTTGATCATTTTGGGCAAATCCCTAGCCCACAAATAAAAACCAAAATTATGCGCATACCGGCTACCCTCCTATGCTACTGGATGGGGGAAAATGAATTTCAACACAATCAGGCGGACTAATTAAAAACCCGCTCTAGACGCTTTGGCCAGAATATGCGATGGTTCCTAGAAAAGGGAGATGTATATTGCCGATCCATAATCAAAAACAAAAGCCTGCTGAGGTTGTTCGTTTTGACAATACCACACTGCATTATCCAGGCGGGCATCGCATTTTCCGCGACCTATCAAAAGTCTTTTATGCGGGGTCTTTTTATTTTTTGACTGGCGCGAGTGGTGCTGGGAAAACATCGCTCCTCAAGCTGATATACCGCGGCATTCATCCTTCTGATGGCGCGGTGCAGGTCTTTGGTCGTGATGTTGCCCGCTTATCGCCTACAGAGGTTCCACTGTTGCGTCAGCGTATTGGTCTTGTCTTTCAAGATTGTCGCTTGATTCCTCACTTGACGGTTATGGATAATACCGCGTTGGCATTGCGCATCACAGGCGTTGATCTAAGGCGCGCCCGCCAACATGCGATCGAGCTTTTGCAGTGGGTTGGGTTGGAATCCCATTTGCGGAACTACCCAGCGACGCTTTCCGATGGTGAAAAGCAGCGGGTGGCGATTGCGCGGGCGATTATCACCCGCCCTTTGTTATTATTGGCTGACGAACCGACAGGGAATGTTGATGAAGCAAATGCGGCGAAGCTGATGCATCTTTTCGAGGAGCTCAACCGGATGGGAACGACGATCATTCTGGCGACGCACAATCGCTCTCTGTTAACCATGCGTTCACGCCCAGAAGTACACCTTCATAACGGCAGGCTCTACGACTACTACCAAGAAGACAAAAAAAACTATGCGTAAAAGAAAAATTACCACATGCGCGATCCAAACGGATGTGAGTCAGAAGAATGCTTCGTGGATTATTACTTTCTTAGTGCTTTTACTAGCTATTGTTATGCTTGGCATGTCTTCAATGAATGGCGTTCTGATAACATGGCGGGAGCAGCTTTCTCATAAAATGCGCATTGAATTGCCTAATCCTAAGCCCGTTGCTGTGGCGCAGGTTATGGAATTATTAGAACAAACGTCCGGTGTTGAACGGGCGCGGGTTCACCATTCTCCAGGGCGGAGTACGTTTGAGGAGCAATGGGAGCTCATCGCGCAGCTGCCAGCAGTTATTGATGTGGATTTGAGTACGGCAACCCCCTTCGATATGGATGCTTTTGTCTCACAGCTTGAACAGGTTGCGGAGCTCAGTCGTATTGAAACCTATGGGCAATGGCAGGAGAAAATTGGCCAGTTATCGATTTTCCTGGAGACACTTGGGCTTATCGTGATCCTTCTTATTGGATTGGCGGTTCTGATTAGCATTAGCCTTGTGACGCGTTCAGGTCTGGTAATTCATCGCGAGGTGATTGATACCCTACAACTCATGGGGGCTACGTCTACTTACATCGCTCACCAATTTGAGGTCCAAGCTTTTCGTTTGTCTCTAAAAGGAGGCGTCATCGGATTGATGGCGGTTATTCCTTTCCTATATCTTCTATCTTTTGTTGCCCAACTCTGGCAGATGCCCGAAGTTGCTTCTATTCTACCTGATCGGATTGTGCTGGTCGCGGTTTTGGTCATGCCTTTGTTCGTTGCATTCTTAAGCCGTATGGTTGCCCGACTTGCTGTATTGCGTACCTTGTCCACTCTCGATTAATATTGGAAAGCATGAGACGTTTTTTGCTCGTCATTTTTGTTTGTTGGCTTATCGGGATCGTCCGCTATATTTGTTTGATTCCTATCTTGCCATCCGAAGTAAAAGCGGATGCCATTGTGGTGTTTACGGGGGGTGCTAATCGTGTTCGTACAGGTGGTCTTTTGCTCCAGCAAAATCGCGGAGAATACTTGTTGGTTTCTGGGGTATATCCACGAGTACAACAGCGGGAGATTTTTGATTCTTTATCCCTTGATCCTGAGCGGATTACCCTTGATTACCAAGCACACAATACCTTGAATAATGTTCTAAAGACAAAGGAATGGATTGAGCGCAATGGATTTCACAGTATTTACCTCGTTACGGCTCACTATCATTTACCGCGGGCAATTCTTTTGCTAAAGCGGGAATTGCCCAGTGTTGACATTATTGCTTATCCCGTAATAACGCGCGAATTCAAGCAACCATATTGGTGGTTCCAGCCTGATACAATGCTAAAATTCTTGCGTGAGTACCACAAATTTTTATTGGCACAGTTGCGGTTTTATTCATGATAGTACAGCGTATTCGTTCACTTATTTTCGATGTTATTTTTTACCCGTGCACATTTCTCATATTAGCGACGGGCTCTCTTTTCTGGTGGGGACCACGGGTGCTGTCAGGGTGGGTCTATCCCTCACATAGCTATATGACGTCATTTTTATTGCGATGGATAGTGGGGCTTAACCATCGGGTAGAGGGCCTAGAGCATTTGATAGA
This sequence comes from Alphaproteobacteria bacterium, assembly GCA_037146895.1. Classification (GTDB taxonomy): domain Bacteria; phylum Pseudomonadota; class Alphaproteobacteria; order Paracaedibacterales; family JBAWWF01; genus JBAWWF01. Next base: position 5,359 of record JBAWWF010000045.1, read on the forward strand.
TGGGCCTGTTATCATCGCCTCGAAGCATCAATCCGCTTGGGATACATTTATTTTTGGGCAATACCTATGTGATCCTGCAATTGTTTATAAGAAAGATTTACAGTGGCTCCCCCCACTAGGATTTATTCTAATGCATCAGAAAATGATCCCTGTATCTCGCGGAAAGGGCAAGTCCGCCCTGAAGGAGCTGATGGGCGCGTCTCGTCAGGCCGTGGAACTTGCACGTCCCATATTAATCTTTCCAGAAGGGACGCGCCAACCACCTGGGGCTAAGACAAAATGTCAGGCTGGGACTGGGGTTCTTTATCAGATGCTGGACATTCCGGTGATCCCTGTGGCTTTGAATTCCGGCTATTTTTGGGGACGGCGTAGTTTTTTTAAAAAACCAGGAACTATGGTCTTGCGTTTTTTGCCAGCCATCGCTCCCGGCCTTGAAAGAGCGCAATTTTTGCATGAACTAGAAACACGCATTGAAGAAGCATGCCAGGATATTGACCCCACTATTAATCATGATTAGTAGTGGTGCACCCGATACGATTCGAACGTACGACCTTTGCCTTCGGAGGGCAACGCTCTATCCAACTGAGCTACGGGTGCTGCTTGCATACTATGTCTGTGGATTTTATACTGCATATTGGTTGAATTACCAATACTTTATGTTTGGATGATGAATATGTCACCTATAAAATCAGAAGTAAAACCACAAGATGTTGTGTGGACTGAAAGCCCTACAGTTGGCTGTGACGGTGATAACCAAAGCGGGTTAGGGCACCCTCTTGTTTATTATGATGTTGCCAAAGAAGGTCGAGCCGTTTGTGGTTACTGCGGGCGTATTTTTCGGTTGAAGGATAAAATGAAAAGTGTAGAAAGCCACGAAAGATTCGATAATGACTAACTCATTAGATTTGCGTTGCTGGGTATTAAGTGATGGCGATAAGGTAGGAAGCTATAATCAAGGTTTGGGACTCGCCCAAGCTTTAGGTTTGCCTCTAGAGTTGAAGAAAATGTACCCACGTTTTCCATGGAGTCACATACCAGCCAGGTTTTGGTTCGCCGCATTATCTTCACAGAGCGCACGCGGCGACACGCTTGCTCCGCCATGGCCTGACGTGATCATTAGTATTGGGCGCGCCTCCGCAGCACCAGCGGTAGCTATTCGCAAGCGTACAGGCTGCTTTACCATATGCCTGATGAATCCGCGTATATCCCTTGACAACTATGATGTCGTGATTGCCCCAGTGCATGATGGGCTAACGGGACCCAATGTCATTAACACTCGCGGACCACTCCATTTATTAACGGACCAGAGTCTCCAGGAGGCTGCCACACATATATTACCTCTTCTTACAGGATTACCGCGGCCTTACCACGCAGTGCTCCTCGGAGGGCACAACATACACGGTATGTATACTCCTGCCTTCATGGAAACGATTGCCCAAAATCTTATAACGATTTTACAGCACTATGGTGGAACCCTACTCATTACACCATCCAGGCGGACCCCCAAAGAGTTAGTAATGCTCCTCCATCAAAGGCTTGAGGGACATTCCTTTGTCCTGTGGGAAAAACAAGAATTAAATCCATATCAAGGATTCCTCGGTGTTGCCGATGCTGTTTTTGTTATCGGGGATTCCGTCAGCATGTCTGGAGAAGCTTGCTTCACTGGAAAACCAGTCTTCATTATTGAGCCACCTTTTACCAATAACCATAAAAAGTTCACAGCTTTTTTAAATTCGCTTTATCAACATCGTCATGCACAGGCTTTTTCTGAGCAGAACCTACCCCCTCTTGGTTACACAACGACAAGACTTGATGAAATGGGCGGCATTGTGTCAGCCTTGCGAGGGTTTATGGCAGGCCATCCTGCCCTTCGAGACAGCACTTGCATCTCTGTCTCGAAGGGTACCGCTAGAAGCGCTGAGTTACTTAATCTCAGCTCGTGATAAGAGAGAGGCATGGCACCACCACCCTGTCATACCGGAAGCTAGAAAATAGCAGCGAGCGTAAGCGAGTGCCCTATTT
>JBAWWF010000046.1:0-7264 GCA_037146895.1 Alphaproteobacteria bacterium
AAGCTGCTTTTTAAGCTAAGGGTCTGCGAATAATCTCAATCTGCTGACGATAGTTTGGCATATCAATCTTAGCTTCGTGTGCGGCTACTTTCCATTGCCGGTAAAACTCGTAGACGAAGTGCCCCTTGGGATCAGGGTCTATTTGGATACTGGCTACCACGGTGTAACCTTTATCAAATTCCTCGCCGACACCTAAAATATTAAGCTTTCCTTGAATCTTTTTGCCGAAAACAGGATGTTCCATCATGCACGCCGTTGCGACTCTTAGTGATTCATATACTTTCTCAATAGGTGTTGATGAATCAACAGGAACCATAATTTTGGGCGTGGCAAAGCCGCGTGACTTATTGATAATGTTACTGACTTCTGAAAATGGGATGCTTTGCAGATGACCATTTGGGTGACGTAGGAAAATGCTACGCGGGGTAATGATCTCGACAACGCCAGTATATTCGCCAATAATAACAAATTCACCAACGGCGACGTTGCCTTCGAGCAGAGTCAACACACCAGTAATTAAGTCTTTGGCTAGATTTTGGGCACCAAAGCTGAAAGCTACACCGATGAAGCCAAGCCCATAAAGCAATGGTGAAACATTGATGTCTAATTGTTTCAAAACAAAGACGAGCCCAGTAATTCCTAGAATAACATGGGCAATGGTGCGAATGATGGGGCCCAGCGTTTTAATTAATATGCTTGGCTCAAGGGTGCGTCCTTTGAGGACAAGCGGCTTCATTTGGTAATCTATAATTAAATCAATAGCCATCCATAAGATTCGCGTAATCCATAAGATGATCAGGACTGAAACGCATGTCATAACAACTTCGCGGGTTGTGTCGTCATTAATCAGCAAGAGTAGATCAACCCCCCAAATGCGGAAGATACCGATCAGAGAGAGCACATGTAGGATAACCTGTATAATAGGGATTAACGAATGAGCTGATTGTAAAGTGTTATTCCACAAGCCACGAGGATTTTCACTAGCCGATGTCTTGCGGGTAAGGCGGACAAACCAGCGACGGCTTGAGCGGTGCAAATAGCGGCTTAATGTGATGGTAAAGCCGACAAGGGCAATGGTCAGAACGCTACCTTGGATTAGGTAAATCAGATAGTCAAAGGCTTGTAATGCCCACGATAGATAAGCTCCAAAGACCATGACAATAGCTAGAAAATACCAGATGCGGGAGAGAATGCTTAACGCCCCAATGATCAGGCGAGAGGATTCTCGCAAGTCTTGCGCTTCGGGGCGTAACCAATTGCTAATGCCCTCACGATAATCATTAAGGAATCCAATGAACACGATAAGGTTCAAGAATCCATACATGCGAGTCCATGCCTGTAAACCATATTCAGAAAGATAGAGATGTTGTAGTACTTGCGTGAGAATTACGCCGATAATAATGGTTTGGCCGATGGTCAGCAGCCATCCATGGAAACGCACCGCTGCTTCATCGGAAATCGGCAAGAGACGGTTTTCCTGGTGGCGTGGTGATGCTGTGAACAAACTCGTTATCCAGGTCAATCGCGTGGCAATAATTGTTAAGACCATCAAAGTTAATGATTCCACAATAGGTGCTTGAGCTATAAAAGAAATAATAACCAAGCTTATAAGCGCAAAAATAACCAGAGGCATAAGACCACCGCATAGGCGCGGCAATGTTTTGGCATGCGTGGCATAATGAAAACCGCGCCGCTTCATCGCATACACAAGCCCTAATTCGAGAAGTGTTGCTCCCCCCAGGGCTAAGATTGTTTTCAGCAGGAAGTCTAGAAAATGCTGGCGTATTTCAGGATTAGCAAGATTAAGGATGCTTTGAAAGAACTCTCCAGGGAAGTAAACAACCGCTCTGGCGGCACTTACTGTTAAGTCCGCAGCATATTCTAATTTCTGTGCAGCTGTCTTAGTGGCCCGTGCTAAGAATCCCTCTTGAGGTTCCTTAACCTTGGAAATGACAGTCAAAGCCTTTAGCCCTTTGACTAATTGATCTCGTTTTGGCTTGTTTTCAATGGTTTTGATAAGTTCTTTGATTTCCCTAATGGCATCGGCGGAGAGCTGGTCTTGCTTTTCAGGTGCACCCTTAATGCCGAAAATATCCGGTGGTGATAACAGATCATGGGCTTGCGTTGGCACCAAGGATAGCAGGAATATGAGAATAATGAACAAATACCGCATGAGCCATTGTAACAAAAAAAAGGGCTCACGTCTCCTGCATAAAGGGGAGATTAATTACTCATTAGTATGTGTGGGATATTATATAATAAATGTTGCATTGCTTTAGAAGGATACAATGAAGCTACATATATGGCTCATAATGCTTGTTCTTGGTATGGATACGTTAGTCAATGCTGCGGACAATTATACAATAGCAAAGACAATAGCTGAACCTTTGGAAGATTTAGCTCCGCATGCTATTGCAACTGCACTTATGGGTGATTACAGAATTAAAAAATCTGCGCTCTTTAATAATGCTTATGCCATTGCTTGTGCCTATAAAGACGGCTTGGGGCTTATGGATAAAGAAGATGGGATCCCAACAATTGCGCATATTGTCGACGGTTTGACTGGTAGAGGGTTTACTCTTAGCAAGAAGGATCTTGTCCGTCTTTCAAATCCTGTAGGAGCTCTTTATTTTGTAACAGTTGCCTATGACGACCTCAAAATCCCATCGAATAATGACGAAGCAAATCTCATTAAAAGTCAAGTTGCTGAGAATTTAATCAACCTTATGACGGATAAAAAGATTAGGAAGTCAACAGCACCAGCAAATGCAGAGCAGCGAAAAATTATTTACAATGCCCTTGCAAGGGCTGCGGCTGAATCATTGAGAATTAAAAAATCATTGGCGAAAGATTTTATGTTTTGGTTGAATCGTTTCAGCGGTGTGCTTAAATTGAATAGCTTAGCTCTTCAACAAAGAAACAACATTATATTCAAAGCAGTCATTGCCACCTATTTTGTTGAGTATTTAAATAGTAATAAAGATGTGGAACCTGCCGTTTTCGTGAGACGCACACTGCCTGCAAACTATCGCGAATTATCTAAATCAATTACGGTCTTGCTAAAGGAAGCCAAGGAGAATTATGATGCTTCCCGCAAATTGGTGCCTATTGCTGTATCTCCATGTAAAGAGGCGGTTATTGCGAATTATAAAGCAGAAAAACAAGCAGAGGCGGTGGGCGAGCCTTCGTTCGTGATACGAAAAGATACTGCGGATTATTTCCTCAAAGAGCTGCTTAGGTTTAATAATGCCCTAGATAATGAAATTGGTGAAATTGAAAGCACACTGCTCCATCTACAAATGCTTTATGAAAAGCAGCCAGAAATCTTGGCAGAAGCTAAACACACAATAACAGCAATCACTAAAATAGGTTATAAATCAAGAAATCCAGGACTAGCAGCACTAGGTCTTGGATCCCGTATTCAATGGGATATAGATGCTTTTGTTAGGGATCTGCAAACTCAATATGTTAAGTCTACGGCTCCTGTTTTTGAATTTCCTGAATCTATTGGTCTTTTTGGTATTAAAGAAAGTAATCCTCAGCTGTATGAAGCTGATATTCTTGATACGATTAGGGGGAATTTAATCCAAGGTATGGCCCTGTTAGAGCAAGCAAGAGTATGGCTAGAAAATAACCCTCTATATTTGCGTGATTTTTATAAAAATGCTTTCTTAACTGGTTGGTCTTGTGTTCCAGGGCGTATAACGCGGCTCAATAACTGGGTGCAATCGCGTGTTGCAGGAGATCCAGACGCTGAAGCAGAGACTATTTACAATAGCTTTATCGCGCATAAGGAGGCTGGCAAGTTTATCGTGGATAATAAAGGTAATGAACCGCTCGTTGATATTGCGGAGTTTCAAAGTAGCATAATAAAAATGCTTGGTTATTTTAAAGATAAAAAAATTAATGAGTTTATACAACACTACCCTCAGTTTCTATTATTAGCCTTTTCTGGCAACATCGAAGAAAATAATGATTTTATAAAAATCTATAATAAAGAGGCTTTTGCTCAGTGGGTTTTATATATATCCCCACTAGCTTTCAAAGCAGGAGGTTTTGAAGACAATTATGATAAGTCGTTCTTTAATAGTGTCGATGCAATTAACGAAGCTATTGATTTATTTGATCCCTTTATAGATTAAACCTACGTTTTAGGTAATTGAAAATGGAAATCGCATTTCAAGCCATTTCTGGAAAGCTACTGGATCGGTCATTTGTAGCTCTACTTTCAGGACATGGACATGTGGTTGGTAGATTGTGGGTAAACGCAACCAGTCTTTCTCTGTCGTAATCAGTGGTAGACCAATAGCTAATAAAGGTTCGATATCTCGCGCTTTGTAGGGATGGTGGTCGGGAAAAGAGACGAACTGCTTGATGCTAAGTGGTATACCCTCAAGGGTTTTTTGGAACTTTGGGGGATATCCGATCCCGGCAAAAGCGACGACCTCTGTGTTTGCTGCAAACGTTGTTGATTGCGGCACTAAGTGAGCTCGGAAAACTGGACCATCGTAGGGCAGGCGGCAATCGCCCTCGCCAATCATCACAATGGCATCAGCGCGCAGTAATGCCGCTCCCAAGAATTCGCGCAACGGGCCTGCCGGAAACACTTTTCCGTTACCGATGCCCTGGGCAGCATCGACAACCAGGAGGTGGCGATCCTTAACAATCTGGGTATTCTGATAGCCGTCATCCATCATGAGTATGGTGGCACCAGCGGCAATGGCTTGTTTGCCAGCGGATGCTCGATCATGGTAGACCCAGGTTGGGGCGTTACTCCCGAGCAGTAGCGGCTCATCCCCGACATCCGCGAAATTATGTAGATTGGGATCAACGCGAAGGAGCGCACGGCTGCGGCGACCATAGCCGCGGGTCAAAATATGTGGTGTGTGGCCACTGCTTTGCAGCATGCGGGCAATTGCAATGGCGGTTGGCGTTTTCCCTGCACCGCCAAGGACGGCATTACCAATGCACAGAACTGGTACCCCGAGCTTTTGGGGACGGCTCACGCGCTGCTTAATCGAGGCCACCACACCATACAAAAAGCCAAGCGGCGACAACACGATCGCTGCTAGACTCGATTTTTTATGCCAAAATGCTGGGCTTTTTAGCATCAAAAGTAGCCCCGCGCAAAATCACGTGGAATGGGAATATACACCTAAAACCTCGTAATTCACTAACTTCACTTTGATATTACAAGGTTTCGTGGAGTGATACAAGGTAAGGCCTTAGAAGAGGGAGCATCATTTTGAGGACGTCTTGTTGCCCTTCCACAAGTTCTTTGACTTCTTTTGCTATTTTTGTGGCTTCTGCTGGGTCGCAGAGCAATGCTTCAACTCCTTGCGCCAGTTCATCAGGAGTTTGCACAGGGCGTGCGGACGGCTCTAACAGCTGACATATCTCCTTAGAGTTATAGATATGCGGTCCCCAAAGTATTGCGCAATCGAGTAAAGCTGGCTCGATGGGGTTATGCCCCCCAAAACCCTCAACAAAACTTCCCCCTACAAGTGTGATTGGTGATAGAGCATAAAAGAGCCCGATCTCCCCTAGCGTATCCGCAATGTAAATCTGGCAATCGTTGGGAATGCGGGCGGTTTGCGTGCGACGTAATACGGCGAACCCCTTCAAGTCCTTGGCGATTTTGGGGCCGCGCACAGGATGGCGTGGTACAATGATAGTCAGGACGTTCGGAAACTTTTTCTGTAAGTGGCGGTGCGTGTAAGCCGCTATTTGCTCTTCACCAGGGTGAGTGCTTGCTGCGAGCCATAATGGGCGATCCCCGATATCCGCCTTTAAATTGCTGTAAGCCATTGGATCATAACTTAAGGGGCTTGCGGCAAATTTTATGTTATCTACAGTAACGACGTTTTGAAGATCAAAACTGCTGATAAAATCAGTAATCCTTTGCGACGGGCTGATAATCAAGTCAAAGCACGCCAGGACTTTATGCACTATGTGTGGAAATTTGCGGAAGCGGTTTTGTGATTTGGGTGAAATACGGGCATTAACAAGGACCAAGCGGATTTGTCGTTGCTTACAGGTCAAGAGAATATTGGGCCAAAGGTCGGACTCTACAAAAATAGCGGTGCTTGGACGCCAGTGATCAAGAAAGCGTTTTATCCAGTGGGGGACGTCTAGGGGGATGTACTGGTGGAGGCAAATCGGAGGTAAACGCTTGGCCATTAAGGTAGCGGCGGTAACTGTGCCTGTAGTCATGAGAATCTGCTGCTTGGGGTTTTGCGCAACTAATTCTTCGATAAGTGGAAGCACTGCCAATGACTCACCAACACTAGCGGCGTGGACCCAGATTAGGTCGCCTTGTGGTCGTGGTAGCGTAGATAGCCCAAATCTTTCTCGGTAGCGTTGTTTATCTTCTTTGCCTGTGCGCACTCGACGCCATATATAGAGCCTCAACAAAGGTGCGGCTATTCGTATTACCCAGGAATAAAGAATTAACATTGTTGATACTGCGCTGCCTTTAATGTGTTATTCAAGAGATTAGCAATTGTCAGCGGTCCAACACCACCAGGTACTGTAGTTATCGCTGCAACATTTGCGTGTGAGCTTTCCACATCGCCACACAAACCTCCTGTTGCATCACGATTCATACCCACATCGATGACTATAGCATTTTTGGTGAGCCAATCACCTTTAATAAGATGTGCTACGCCAACTGCGACAACCAGAATCTCGGCTTGACGGCATAGCTCGGCGAGATCGCGTGACTGTGAATGCGCTGAAGTTACGGTTGCGTTGTGGTGTGTCAGGAGCAATGCCATTGGTTTGCCAACCAGAACCGAGCGGCCAACAACAAGGGCCTTAGCACCGGTAATGTCGGCGCGGTAGCTGTGGATGAGCTGCAAACAACCAAGCGGAGTGCAAGGAATGAGTCGCGGGCGGTTATGCATTAGCGCGCCTAGGTTCTCTGGATGTAAGCCATCGACATCTTTTAGGGGATGGATGCGTGATAGCAAGCTGAAAGAATCAAGGTGAGGTGGTAGTGGCAATTGCAACAGAATACCATGAATGTAAGGTGTGCTGTTTAGTTCATCAATTAAAGCAAAAACTTGGGTTTCCGCTGCTGTCGCTGGCAAGTGATGGACGTGGCTTTGTATACCATAAATGCTGCACATTCTCTGTTTGTTTTGCACATAGAGCTGACTTGCTGGGTTATCACCAATTAAAATAACATCTAGGCGCGGTGTAATCTTTGTTTGTTGAACAAAATCATGCAGCTGAATCGCAAATCCCTGATAAAGGTCCTTGG
>JBAWWF010000047.1:0-7186 GCA_037146895.1 Alphaproteobacteria bacterium
CTGGTCGGACAGCTGTGTTTGGGACTTGTGGTTTGGCGTAAAAGACTTCGTTAGTTTGTTAGGTTTTATAATGTCCGCGACAATTTAAAATCCATATTTCTTGTTTTTTGATGAAATAAACAAGTCGATGTTCACGGTCGATGCGTCTGGACCAAGTTCCGGATAATTGATGTTTCAATGGTTCGGGTTTACCAATTCCAACGTACGGCTCTATTTTGATGTCTTCAATGAGAAGATTAATACGCTCAAGAATCCCTTTATTATTCTTTTGCCAGTATCTGTAATGTTCTAATCCTTTGTTTGTAAAGTAGAGATCCATTAGCGCAATAGTTCCATCTTGACGCCACGACCTGCTTTTGCATCTTCAAAAGAGCGCTCAAGCTCTGCGAGTTGCTCTTCTTCGCTGACTGAAGGAACTCCTGAATGGTCTCCTGACATCCACCATTCATCCTCAATCTGGCGCAGCAAGTCATATGCGTGTTTGGACATAATTATAGAAACAACCCGCCCATGCTTGGCGATTTCTACTGGTTCACGTTGCGACATATCAATGACTTCGGAAAAGTGACTGCGTGCATGGTGTGCTGATACTTGTGTCATGAATGACCTCCTGCGTTAAGTGTATCGTGATACTAAAGTATATACTATTTTTGTACGTTTTCAAGTGTTTCGTACGTTTCGTACGTTTTTTGTCAAAAGATCCTTGTAAATTTAAAAGTTGTCTTTTAATATACAAGGATGATAGATAGAATTGCGTACATTGCCGTTAAAGAAGCTCTTCTGCGTCAAGCAGCTGTAGCACTTATTGGGCCGCGCCAAGTCGGCAAAACGACCCTGGCCCTTGATATTGCACAGGGCCGCAAAGCTATTTATCTTGACCTTGAATCCTTAGAAGATCGTGAAAAGCTTGTTGATCCTGCTCTTTTCCTTAAGGAATATGAAGATCATCAAGTAGTTCTTGATGAGATTCATCGTGTACCTGAGTTATTTGAAACCTTGCGCGGCCTTATTGACCAAGGTCGAAGGCGAGGCCATAGAGTCGGGCGATTTTTGATTTTGGGATCTGCGTCAATTGATCTCTTGCGTCAATCGGGAGAAAGTCTAGCTGGGCGTATTGAATACTTTGAATTAGGACCTCTTAATGTTAGGGAAGCTCTAAGAAGCGATTCTGATCTTAATCGATTATGGGTATGGGGTGGTTTCCCTGATAGCTTTTTGGCGAGCAATGATTTCGCAAGTTTTAAATGGCGTCGCAATTTTATCCATACATATTTGGAACGAGATGTTCCGCAGTTTGGTCCGCGTATTCCCTCAGAAACGCTGGGGCGACTTTGGACTATGTTAGCACATAATCAGGGGACTTCACTCAACGCATCCCTATTAAGTTCCAGTTTATCAATAAGTTCTCCTACGGTGACAAGTTATGTTGATCTATTGGCGGATCTATTTTTGGTGAGGCGCCTTCCTCCCTTTCACAATAATATTCAGAAGCGATTGGTTAAGTCACCTAAGGTCTATGTGCGAGATAGCGGGCTGGTTCATGCTCTGCTTGGGATTAGAGACTATAATGAACTGGCTGGACATCCTGTTTCTGGTATGAGTTGGGAGGGGTTTGTTATCGAAAATCTTTTGGCTGCGGCTCCAGATGGAACTCGTGCAAGTTTTTACCGAACGGTAGCAGGCTCGGAAATTGATTTAGTACTGGAGTTGCCAGGAAATAAAGAACTTTGGGCGATTGAAATAAAATTAGGTTTATCAGCAAAACCAACGAAAGGATTTTATCTAGCTTGCGATGATATAAAACCAACTCGTCGTTTTATGGTTTATTCTGGCACTATGACTTATCCTATTCATCATGACCTTGAAGCAATTAGTGTACAAGCTTTAGCATCTTTTTTGGCACAACAGTAATATGATCAGGGTTTTTCATGCAAAGCGATAAGGATGAGTGGGCGCGGATGCTACGGGTTAATCATGCCGGAGAATACGGGGCTACACGCATTTACGCTGGGCAGATGGCGGTCCTTGGTCGGCTTCCCAGCTTGGAGAAAATGGCAGATGAAGAATCACAGCATTTGCGGCTATTTACGGACTTGATGATCCAGAACAATGTGCGTCCGACAGTGTTGCAGCCGCTATGGTCAGTCTTAGGTTTTGGCTTAGGGGTGGTGACAGCAGCTTTGGGAGAGCGTGCTGCGCATGCCTGTACAATTGCTGTGGAAGACGTCATTGAGGATCATTACCAGCGTCAACTCAACCAACTGCTGCCTTCAACCAGCACGCTGGCTGAAACACTGCGAAAAACAATTGTTCATTGTCAGCTAGAAGAAATTGCCCACAAAGCGGAAGCGGTCAAGCTCGGTGGCGAGGATACACCTTTGTTTCCCGTCCTCAGCGGTGTCATAAAAACATCCGCGCGGATTGCCATATGGCTATCGGAACGGATATAGCCGTTATATCACCCCCCAATACCGTTCATTTAGATAAAATTATTATAACTCCCCAGTCGTGAGGATCAAAGATTCCTGGATTGCTTCGCAAGAGCTCGCAATGACGAAAGTGGCGTCATTACTACATCTCCGCCGTCATTGCGAGGAGTTTACGACGAAGCAATCCAGGATCTTTCACTTCGCAACAACAGATCTAGGCAGTTACAAATTATTCTAAATGAACAGTATTGGTATCAGCCCCTTGCGCTTTTAGGGATGATTTTAAAATTAGTGAGATAGAGGCACACGCGTTTAACACGGCGTGGGTCGGCGTCTAAAATCTCAATCTCTATGCCATTGGGATGGGTAATTAACTCACCGCGAACTGGGACTCTTCCGGCCAGAGATATAACCAGGCCACCCATGGTATCAATATCATCGGCCATTTTTCCTAAAGTCATATCAATGTTAAGGTCTTCGCTGATTTCTTCTAGCGTTACCCGGGCATCGGCGACAATTGCGCCATCTGGCCGTTCGGTAAGCTTAGATACAATAGAGGTCTCTTGGGCATCTTGGATGTCACCAATGATTTCGCCCATTAGGTCCGAAAGAGTTATCAAGCCATCAACGCCGCCATACTCGTCAACAACTAGGGCCATCTTATTTCCCGTGGCGCGCATGCGGAAAAGCAGGTCAAGAGTGCGCATCGTTGGAGAGACATAAAGGACTTCTTTTAAAACCTGACGTATGGAAAACTCTTTTTTATTGGCGCACCAGGCGAGCACATCCTTAATGTCCACAATACCAATGGCTTCATCCAATGTTTCGCGATAGATAGGAAAGCGCGAGCGTTGTGTTTTGATCATAAGGCTCAGCAGATCTTCGCCTGATATTGTCTGTGGCACGGCAATAATGTCGGCACGTGGCGTCATAACATCTTCGGCCATCAGATCGCGCAAGCTCAGAACATTGCCCAAGAGTTCCCGTTCATCTGATGCAATTGATGGCTCCAGCTCTTGCGATTCTTCGATTAGTTCTTCAAGAGTTTCTCGCAAAGAAGAATCACTTTCTCTACGAAAAAGCCGACGCCAAAAATTTTTAAAAAATTCATTGCTCATGAGGTGTATAAGGGTCCTTTATATTGAAAAAGCTGAGTATTTCTGTCTCTAGCGACTCCATCGCGCTCGCATCTGGTTCAGACTCATGGTCATACCCTAATAAATGCAGCAAACCATGAACAACTAGGTGTGAAAGATGATCGTTAAATTTGTTGCCTTGGGCTAGTGCTTCTGTTTGCACAGTTTCAAAAGCTATCACAATATCGCCAAGGATTAGGGGCACTTCGTTGGTGGTTTGTAATTTCTTAATGTTTACATGTGTCGGAAAAGATAGAACGTTGGTCGGACTGTCTTTGCTGCGGTAAAGCCTATTGAGCCTTTGGATTTCGTTGTCAGAGGTTAATTTCACGCAAAATTCGACAGGGTGGGTAATGTGCATATGTTGCAAAGTTTTCTCGGCAACTTCTGTAATTATATGCACAGGATCTATTTGGCGCCATGGCTTATAGGCCGTGATAATATCGATGCCATAGGGGTGCATTAAGTTTTCTGCCCCTCTCGTTTCTTTTTGTCTATCGCATAAGCGCGGACAACCTTGCCTACCATGGGATGACGGACGACATCTTCATCAGTAAATTGAATAAAGCCAATGCCCTCAACGCCTGTAAGGAAGCGCAAGGCATCTTTAAGACCAGAAAGCACACCAATAGGAAGGTCAATTTGTGTTAAGTCGCCATTAATGACCATGTGAGAGTTAGGTCCCATGCGTGTTAGAAACATTTTCATCTGCACCGGCGTGGTATTTTGGGCTTCATCAAGAATGATGAACGCATTGTGCAGCGTCCGCCCTCGCATAAAGGCAAGAGGGGCCACCTCAATTTCACCATTGGAAAGCCGCTTAACAACTTGATCGCTTGGAAGCATATCATGTAGTGCATCATAAAGGGGTCTAAGGTATGGGTCAACTTTTTCACGCATGTCACCAGGTAAAAAGCCAAGACGTTCGCCAGCCTCTACAGCTGGCCGTGAGAGAATAATGCGGTCAATTTTTCCTGCGAGCAGCAAAGACACTCCCATGGCAACGGCAAGGTATGTTTTGCCTGTTCCTGCTGGGCCAATACCAAAAACCAGTTCATGAGCTTGCATCGCTTGGATATAGTGCGCTTGGTTTTGAGAGCGTGGAAAAACAATCCGCCGTTTCGTATGTATCGCTAGTTCCGATCCTTCCTCAGTACCCAAATGGATAGAGGAGGTAATAAGGCGAATGCTAGCATCAATTTCAGTTGCATCAACAGCGCGTCCTTTGAGGATACCAGCGTAAAGATACTGCAATGTTTTCTTGGCCAAGGAGGCTTCAGGTTCTTCCCCGATAATCGCAACGCGATTGCCTCTTAAGGCTAACGAAACCCCTAAGCGTTGTTCAATGAGCAAAAGATATTTATCTTGTGGCCCCACAAGCTCTGAGAGGCGATGATTATCGTCAAATTCAATAAAGATTGTTTCAGATGTCGTCATTACTGCGTCACAATAGTCCCAGATAGGCTATTGGGTTTAGCTCCATCAATGGCTACATCCACAATTTGCCCCCACAGTCTTGGTTTAGCTTCCACGTGAACAGATTGCATATAAGGGCTTCTCCCAATAAATTGACCAGCTTGCCGTCCTTGACGATCAAGCAATACACTTTGTATGGTACCGATCTTTGATTTATTAAAGGTTAATTGCTGTTCATTGAGGAGTTCTTGCAATACTGCCAAGCGTGCCGCTTTTATAGTTTCAGGAATTTGTTGCTCAGTTGCAGCTGGCGTTCCTGGGCGTGGACTATATTTAAAAGAATAAGCTTGAGCATAGGTAATATCACGCACTAGCGTCAGAGTTTCTTCAAAATCTTGATCAGTTTCGCCTGGATGCCCAACGATGAAATCTGACGAAAAAGCCATGGCTGGTTGTAGAGCGCGAAGCTTCGCAATAACCTCTTTGTAGTGCGCGATTGTATGATGTCGATTCATGGCCTTAAGTACTGTATCGCTGCCGGATTGAACTGGCAAATGTAAATAAGGCATTAATTGAGGGACGTGCGCATGTGCTTGCATTAAGTCGTCTGCCATATCAATTGGGTGAGATGTCGTATAGCGAATGCGCTTCAGTCCCTCAATTAGGGCTAGCTCTTGAATAAGGTCTCCAAGGCCCCATGTGCCTTGACCCTGTGGGGTTTGTCCATGGTAAGCATTTACATTTTGACCTAACAGCGTTATTTCGGTAGCCCCTTGTTTAACAAGATGCTTGGCCTCTTTCAAAATATCAGCCGCTGGTCTCGAGAATTCCGCCCCCCGTGTATAAGGAACACAGCAGAAACTACAGAATTTATCGCATCCTTCCTGGACTGTCAGAAAAGCAGAGACACGGGTTTCTTGCGTCAGAGGCAGAGAATCAAATTTTGCCTCAGACGGAAAATCGACATCGATGATGCCGCGCCCAGGCCCTGTGCGTTTGTCAGTGCTGCGGTGCATTTTAGCAATCATTTCGGGGAGGCGATGGTAAGTCTGCGGCCCCAGAACCATGCTAACATAAGGTGCTTGCCGGAAAATCTCTGCACCCTCTGCCTGTGCGACACAGCCGGTGACAGCAATGAAGAGCTCCTTTTGCTCCTGCTGACGGTTGGTCTGATGTTGGCGCAGACGCCCTAAATCCGAATATACCTTTTGCTCGGCTTTTTCGCGAATATGGCAAGTGTTGAGGATGGCCATGTCGGCCTCAGCCGGATCATCGCTAATTTCAAATCCTAGCGGCTTTAAAATATCTATCATCCGCTCAGAATCATAAACGTTCATTTGACAGCCGTATGTTTTTATATAAAGCTTTTTCATTTTATAACTGGTTCTTTCTTCATCTGCGAAGAGTATATACTCATTTCACATGATTTTGCACGAGGCAAATGCTAGTGAATCAGAGTGGAGTGTACCTGGACATACATGAGTACCGACTAAGGGCTTGAGAAAAGCCTAGGTGGCTATGTATTGTTGGGCTATGCGCTTGCCTTCTTCTACGGCGGGTTGGTCAAGCGGGTTAACTTCCAGGAATAGCGACATCGCTAGGGTTTCGAGGATAAAGTGCATCATGAGTGCACCGATGGTTTTTTCCGTTAGCGTTTCAAGACAAATTTCCCGCACGGGGCAACCTCGATTATATAAAGTCTCCAATGTTGCCCTTTGTTCAGCAACCATGAGATCGCTTAAGCTTTTACCATGAAAAAGAGGGAGCGGTAATGGAAAATTCTCAAGATTATCTTGCACAATTTCGTTATTGTGTTGTGGTGCTAAGGTAATCAGAGTAAACACTTTATCTTGCGGGCCGTCCAAGTACAGTTGCAGTTGGGAATGTTGATCAACAGCACCGATTGCGGGTATCGGCGTCATGCCCTTGCCATTTTTGCCAAGGCTTTCGGCCCACAGCTGGGCATACCAGCGACTGAACGGCCGCAGGCGATCACAGTAGGGCATCATGACCGATTGCGTTTTCCCTTGTCCGATAAGAGCATGAATATAGCCGGCCGCACGTAATGGCTCGCAAAGGCTATCTGGATGCATCTGTGCTTGCCAGTACTGATGAGCACCCGCAAGAATATCAGATACGCAAAGACCGGCAATGGCAGCGGGCAGGAGACCAACCACAGAGAAGCAAGAATAGCGGCCGCCAATG
>JBAWWF010000048.1:0-7118 GCA_037146895.1 Alphaproteobacteria bacterium
GGTCGGTGCCTGAAGGAAGAGCGGGATCGGTCATAACCGCTTCGCCCCCAGCAGCGTGGACAACATCGCGAATGGACTCGCTGCAACAGGCAACGATAACTCGCCCCATCTCTGCGGCCAAAGCACGCTCCAATACTCGCACAATCATCGGCTTGCCGCCAATGTCAACAAGCGGTTTGTTCGGAAGTCTCTGTGCGGCTAGTCGTGATGGAATAATAATAACTGTTTTCATTGCAGCCTCTTGTCTGATTGTACCAACATAGTGAATGTTTTAGACCCTTGGGTCAAGACCGAGGATGACAATGGATGTGATAAGTATTACTTGCCTCAATGGGTTCCCCCAGCACATGGCTGGGGGATTGCCGTATCTTTCCTTATGATTATTCCGCAGCCGATGCAGCTGCTTTTCTAGCTTCCAAAAATTCTATCATTGGATTAATTGAGTTTTCGAGCATTGTACGTTCCAAGGCTGCGCTCCCAGTTTCTTGTTCTCCAGTACGAGGATCAACCCGCAGATTTGGATTGTTATAATACAAGACATTGCCATCCGGATTTGGTTCAACCTGGACAAACCCCCTGGATGGGCCTTCAGAGGCTATCACCGCAGTTCCAACAGTATATTCACTAGCAAAATCGGGATCTATAGTTAATGCAGAGGTTATGAAATCTGCCATAACCATTTGCCATTTAGGATCTTCTTGTATACTTAAGAAAGTGGATTGTCTAGCAAGAACCTCACCATCCTCCCTTTCGAGGGAACCAATCGCCTTCCTAAGATTTTTGTATATAGGATCCTCAGGGTTAAACATCCTAAGTCTTTGCTTATATAATGAGTCACCAATCATTCTGGCATTATCACTCATTTCTGTAATAATGTTTTTAATTGTGTCTATTGCTTCGAAATGTTGTTGATAGTTTGCATGGGTTTCTGCGCTAATATCCCCGATCTTTTGCCAAGTTCTCTGATCTAAAATCTCTCCTTTTGCTTTACCCATCTTGTTTAGAGCGTCCCAGGCAATTTTGCCGTTCCAATTAGAAATAAGATCTGCAAGATACTTGCCGGTTTCTGAGATCATTGTAAGATGCTCCAGTCCCTTAATAAGTTCAGGTGTAGCCATTGTGGTGACTGAGCGATTAGCTCTGAGGTTTCCTTGCTGAATAACAGGGACATTGCTAACACATGCATTAGCTTGACCTGCCTGGAGAAATTCCAAGAATTCTTTTTTATATTTAGCCACCGCTTCCTGGCCTATTTTTTTGATTCGGTGTGGCTCGCTAGTATTGAAAATACCAAGGTAAGTAATAATAGTTGAGTCTTTTAATATATCCAGGCCAGTGTAGCATATAAACTCCTCAGGACGCTTTAGGTTCCATACTAAAGATCTGGGATTGGCGGCAAAGAAATCATTTATTTCTTGTGTTTCTGGGGCAATGTATTCCTGATATGCGTGGTCTCCTGGTTCAGCGGCTAGTTTTGCCATTTTATCTTTGTGCCCCTCAATCTTTGCGAGACGCTCTGGGTTTCTTAAGAAATCACCCTGTTCGGAATAAACTTTCTCAGACTCAGATGCGCCACGGATGATTTCTATATTGGTATTCCCAATGAATCCGTCTGCTCTCATTGCTTCCACGAGTTCTTCGATTTTTAATTTAGCGATATGTGCGTTAGCACCACCAGCTATTATAGCTACATTAACTGGCTGGATATACATCTGCGCAAGCCTAGATAGCTCAGGCAAGAGAGTGCCAATTGCCAGAGCATCATCTGGCTCAGCATCAGTATTCACAACAAATCCTGCACCTGCTTTTAAATGTTCCATTAAACTAAATGATTTCGGACTTAGTGCTTGTCTTTGTTCAACAACGGCTGCAGCAGCAAGATTTTGGGCGACATCTTGTGCCTCAGCTGCATTTGCCGCTGTGCCAAGTAATAAAGCAGGTATTAACGCTAGGCATAACTTTTTCATAATCTCTCTCTTAAAAAACATACATGTAAACACAGATCCCCATGGGCGCATGTATAACATAATGATTAACAAAAAGCAAAAATTTTGAGATTATTTGTAACTACCCACTGTCACCCTCGCTTCAAGCACGGACAGCGGCTTAGAGTTTTTTTAAGTGCTCCAGTTCCTCCACAGAAAGACCAGTGTATTCACTTGCTTTTTCAAGACTTACGCCGTCGTGCAGCATACTGAGTACTGTTTTTTTAGCCATCATTTGTCTGCCCTCCTCTCTACCCTCCTCAAAGCGGTCATTCCCATGCTTTTTGATGGCGCTGGTTTGCATCCTAAGGTATTTAAGGTGATCCTCATAGGCAGACCGCTCTTCTGGGTTAAAGTTCATCACCTCCAACACGCTGAGAGCCTTCTTGAGAGCCGGATCATCCAATTTTGTCGGCAGATTATTCCGGTCCAATAAATCATTGCGTGTCAGAAAAGTCACCCACATATCTATGGAGCCTTTTACTTTAGCCAGAATGTCGTTTAAATCAGCACGAGAGTCATTGGTAAACTTCTTCAGCTCTATGGTATGCAACTCTAAATCCTTGAAAAACCGCTCTCCAGAATCTTCTTCAGTGATGCGAAACACATTGTGATATTTTTTCGACTGAAGGATGGAGGTAAAGTTGAGAATGTGAATGCCAATAGCTTTGGAAAGATTAGAGTAATCATCGGCGGTTTCCAGCTGCTCCGTATACATTTTTGCCCAATAATGTAAGGCTCTTTTATCGTAATCAGCTTCATCGCTGATCTGGATTTCGATGTTGTATCTTTTGCCGGTCTCACCCTTCGCCTTAATATCGACGATAGACAGTTTATCTCTTTTGAAGTTCTTTGGATTATATGGATTCAGGAGTGTTGCCTCGATAATACTATCCTCTTCCTTTACAATAGAGTTCACAAGCGAAATCAACAAATCCTTGTTGGCCTCAACGCCAAAGATTTTCTTGCATGCAATGTCGACCCTAGGGCTGATGTGTTCTGTCATATTTATTTACTCCACAATTTTTTTCTCAACACAGCACCCCGGCTATGTAGCCACGGTATGTGCCATCAACCATTGTATACTAAAGCGTTCAGGGGTCGGCGTCAAGATTACGCATACCAACGCACAATATTTACGCACCCCTAGCACTGTATGTGTAGTTTATCCATAAACACACCAAAACTACGCAACAAACTACGCATTTTATAAATTTACAAGCTAAAGTCATCGCAAACGTCATTGCAAATCTTGTCTTTACACCTGCAAATGGATAAAATTTATCATATACTTTTTGTAGTAGCTGGTGCACATGTCCTCCCTGGATTACCTAAGAAACAGCCTCGCAGACAGCGAGCGCATGAACACCCAGCCAAATAAGGATAATCACTATCCTTATTCCCTTGATGTGTTAAAAGCCGGTAGCATTGATTCAAAAACCACTTTGGAACTTTTTGAAAAGTATGGAAAACATTTTCCTGCTGCTCCTAAACGACCATCAACTTCTGGCACTGGTCCCTCTACCTCTCGTTCAGCTCCAGGCTCCGATCCTGACATAAAGCAAGTTGAAGCAGCGTTCCTCCACGTTTTGGTGTTACCCTTGAAATACAAGCTTGCCGTAGAACATGGAAAAGGCAAGCGCTTCGGTCCTTCTTTTATATACCCTTTATGTCTGCCTGCTCTACTTTCAAGGGAAGGCAAATTATCCGGAAACCACAATGTATCGCCATTTATCTCTCGTATCCATTTGTCACCTCAAGCAACGAACTCATTTTATCCGGAAATTGCTTCCTTAAGTAAACAAGATGATTTTTTTACGGATAACGAATACGCTGCCGAGGTTGGTGACGCAAAAGAGGTGGGCGATGTCAGCTTAGTCGATTGGGATTATTGCTGGAATTATGGAGCAAGGTTATGGCGGCACCTGACGGATGCTGACCTCAATAGCTGTAAAATTGATGGCTATGGTCTGGATAACCACGGTGTGATGCTGCACTGTAAATTGGATGATACTCCGTCTAAGCATCTGATAAAGCTTTACGACACACTCATAAGAAAAGATCCACCGACTCCTTTATTGAAGTCTTTCCTTAGCGAACCCGACAAAGAAAAACAAAAAGTTTGCCGTCAGAAATCGGAGTCGGTTCTGGTGAATGAAAATCTTATAGCGCAAATGAATTTGGGTCGGCCCCTTTCTCCATCACAAAAAATTGTGACAGATTATTTTCTGGACGATACGGAAGATCTATTTCTCACCGTAAATGGCCCCCCTGGAACCGGCAAAACAACCTTAATTCAGTCCTTGGTAGCCAACGTCTGGGTAAAGGCGGCATTGGACAAAGCCGATCCTCCCATAATTGTCGTGGCCTCAACCAACAATAACGCTGTGACTAATGTTCTCGAAAGTTTTAAGACGGATGACATCTCAACCAATCATCTTTTTAAGAGATGGCTCCCAGATATTCATAGTTTTGGGACTTACTGCTGCGCCGCTAGCAAAGTGAAAAAAGATCAAGATAGCGGTATAAAACCTGGGTGGCTTGTGCAAATACCAGGCGGCGGCATTGTATCCTATGCGGACCCGCAAAATTCTATTGACGTTGAAAACCTAGAATACCTGACCAAAGCCCGAGCCAAATTTAAAAGCAATTTCTCAGAAGAGTTTGCTAAAGAGTTTGGTGGCAATTTAGACCGATTGTCGGACATTAGCACATTTCTCCATAAACGCCTTGTGCAAGCTGTCAACGAACTAAAATTAGGTTGCGAATATCAAGAGCTTTTACTCGTCCCTTTTGATAAAAAGCTTGTGCAAGAAAAAGTGATCCAGTTGGAAAAAGAAACGGAGTTTTGGCGTGAAAAACACCAAAAGTTCCAATTATTTGAAGCTGGGTTGCCGTTTTATATTCGCTGGGGGAGATACTTTCCCATTATTAGGGGGCTTTTTGGCAAAATCGAGGAGCGGAGTTTTAGACTATTTGCCTTTAATGAATTCCCTGATTGCGCTGTGTCATCTTTTTACAGCGAAAACATTGAGAGTTTTCTTGAAGATCAAATCAAAAGCTTGCAGCAAGAATTGCAAGAGGTCTCACATACCCTAACCATGCGAGAGCAAGATGAGCAACTGTGGAATGCATGGAGCTTAAAGCACGGCCTAACCTGTGAGGCGGACAACTTGTTGAACAGCCTTAATAACCATCCTATGCGCTCGCAAATATTTTATTTGGCAAACCACTATTGGGAGGTTGAGTGGCTGCAAGATATGAAGCGCTGGGCTAGATGTAATAACAAATCAGCAATTGCACCGGAACAGAATTGGCTAAGAAGAGCAAAAATATCTCCGTGCTTTGTTTCAACCTTGTACATGGTGCCATCATTCTTTCAGCATGAAAATGTGCACCTATATAATTTCATAGATTATTTGATTGTTGATGAAGCAGGGCAAGTCAGCACCTACATTGCAACCCCAAACTTAGCTCTAGCCAAAAGAGCAATCATTGTTGGTGACACGAAACAACTTGAACCCATCGACAATATTCCTGAGGCTGTAGATAAGGGCAATTGCAAAAAGTTTAATGTGATCTCTGAAGAACAGCAATATGGCAAATTCGTGCAGACTGGCCTTGCAGCAGGTAATAGCCTTATGAATAGGGCACACCACTTATGTAACTTTAGACAGGAAGACTATTTAGAAGAACCTGGCTTCTTTTTAAAAGAGCATTGGCGCTGTGTCCCCGAGATCGCCTCGTATTGTAACGAGTTAGCATATCATGGTGCCCTTGAACCACAGCGCCCACAACTAGAGGATCGTCTTTACCCAGCCCTGGGCTATGCTCATATTCCAGGAACACCAGAGAAAAAAGGAGCAAGCCGTCACAATGTTTTGGAGGCCCACACCATTGGCAAGTGGGTGAAAAAAAATGAGGAGCGCCTACGCCAGCACTATGGCAACAAGCCCTTAAATGAAATTATCGCCGTTATCTCTCCTTTTAAAGCCCAAGCTAGCCTTCTAAAACTGGTGTTTCATGAACTTAAACTCCCACATGATATTACTATAGGCACAGTTCACTCTCTCCAAGGGGCGGAGCGGCCCTTTATCATTTTTTCTCCCACCTACGGAGAGTCCGATTCGCGGCAGTTCATAGACAACAAAGTGAATCTCTTGAACGTAGCATCTTCACGCGCTAAGGATAGCTTTTTGGTCTTTGGCAACATGGCCCAGTTTAACCCGGCTGCCGCCACGCCGTCTGGTTTGCTGGCGCGTAAATTATTTGCCCATGAAGACAATGAAGTTGTTGATATTGATATAGCCGCAACCATACAGCGGATGTTGAAGCCGGAAAATGTAGAGTTCATAGACAGCTTAGACCGCCATCGCAATCTATTGCGCGAGTCTATCCAAGGGGCTAAAAACAAGATTTTGATCATTTCCCCTTATATATCAATCAATGCTGTTATCGATGATAATCTTCAAGAAGTGATTAGCGAGGCTATCAAGCGTAAGGCCGCGGTATCCATTATAACCGATCAATATTTGGACACAAACAGGCATAACACATTGCGCGGGAGAGAAAAATTAGCAGCAGCTGGAGCTAGCGTGAATATTCATGACCGTATCCATGACAAGGTCATATGTGTGGATGACAATGTAATTGTCATCGGATCTTTCAATTGGCTCTCTGCAAGCAGATCAAAGGGATATGCCAAGGAAGAGCGCTCAACCCTATGTAAAGGCGGACAACAAGTCTTCCAGGAAATTAACAAGCATTGGAAAAGAATCAACGTATGAAAGTTATTGAGGTGTCCGTGTTCAAATAGAAGTGAGACCTGGTCAATCCTAAATAGATCCTCGGGTCAAGCCCGAGGATGACAATGAGTGTGGCGAGGATGACAATCAGAGAGACATATCGAACCACCTACACGCTCTGTCATCCTCGGGCTTGACCCGAGGATCTCGCATTAGGTCTCACTTTTATTAGGTCTCACTTTTAATCGCGCTCATTTTTAGGTTATTTAGTTATTTAAACATTAAATCGGAAATGACAGACATCGCCGTCTTTGACAACGTATTCCTTACCTTCGAGACGGAGTTTGCCGGCGGCTTTTGCACCCACTTCTCCTTGGTAGGCGATAAA
>JBAWWF010000049.1:0-7014 GCA_037146895.1 Alphaproteobacteria bacterium
ACAAGCATAAACTTCACCTGCTGGCACATGAAACCCCTCGGTATAAAGCTTAAAGTGGTTGATCATCGCCTCCATCGATTGCTTCATCAGTGCCCTCGTGGGAGGCACAATCTTGTGGTTATCGATTTTAATTGGTCCATCCGGCATTTGGGCGATACATTGCCGGGCAATGTGCGCACTTTGCCGCATCTCCGCCATGCGCACTAGATACCGATCATAGCAATCACCGTTTTTACCGATAGGAATCGCAAAATCAAACGATTCATAGACTTCATATGGTTGAGCTTTGCGTAAGTCCCAAGGTACACCACTTGCCCGCAGCATCGGCCCCGAAAATCCGAGGCTTAGTGCCTCAGCCGCCGAAACAATACCTATATCAACAGTGCGTTGCTTAAAAATACGGTTTTCCGTTAGTACAGTTTCTATATCATCCAAATGCTTGTCAAAAGTATCGAGAAACGCCGCAATGTTTTCAAGAAGCCCTGGTGGCAAATCTTGCTGCACTCCACCGGGGCGGATGTAGGATGCATGCAGGCGTGCGCCACTTACCGCCTCATAAAAACCCATGATGACCTCGCGATCTTCAAACATCCACAGAAATGGTGTCAGTGCCCCCACATCCATGCCAAAGGTGGCGATATTGAGAAGATGGTTCATGATGCGGGTTAGCTCAGAAAAGAGCACGCGGATGTAACTAGCCCGCAGCGGCGGAGCGATGCCTAATAGCTTCTCGATGGCTAGAACATAGGCGTGCTCTTGATTCATCGGCGAAACATAGTCCAGTCGATCAAAATAAGGCAAGGCCTGGAGGTAGGTCTTGTGTTCGATGAGCTTCTCAGTACCGCGGTGCAAAAAACCGATGTGGGGATCAGCACGCTCGATAACCTCGCCATCCAATTCCAGGACTAAACGCAGAACCCCGTGCGCTGCTGGATGCTGAGGACCAAGATTAATCGTTTGCGTTCGTTTTTCTGTCATAGCTTTTCTGTCACATTCGGCCCTTAATATGACTTCATCTTAAGCCTTGACTAAATATTTGTGAAATGAATTTACGCAGCAGCTTGTTGCGTAAATTATCGAACTTGGCCAGTTTCTCCAGCAATATGCTGGAGAATATTCGTGGTATATGTATGGTAACGGTTAAAACACCTGTGGAACTCAATTACCCGAGATTTTTACGCAGTATTATCTACTGTGATCCTGAAAAATCACTTTTCTCCAGTCAGACTCTTGCACGCCTAAAATATACCTAAAAAATTTATTTATGCCCACAAGAATAAATAGTATAGATGCAAAAGGGAAGCACGCTAGCAGGGTTGCTAGCATGGCAGTGGTTCCCTGCAAAGCTAGTCTGTCATAACCCTTTTTTGCTTTCTTCTGTAGGTGGTGATAATACCAATAATTACCCAAAGCACCGCAGAGCATCATGTATATTATCTTAACCACAGCACACAACATGAGTGCCCATATATTTTGCATTATATTATCGGTCATAACCATGACAGCAATTATTATACCAAGCACTGCTGTATCGAAAACAAAAAAGATGGTAGCAAATAAAAAAGAACGAAGGTACAATTTTCTATAAGTGAGCCAAACAGAGCATAAGCAGAATGCAGACCAATTCCACGTTACTATTTGCCCTTGAGATATTGTCTTAAAAACTCGTTCATAGTAAAGATGCTTTTTTTGGCTTTCTATTTCTATATATTTAATGACATGTTGGGAGTTTTCTAGTTCGATAGGTTGGGTTGCCATTTTTCTAATCCTTTTGTCATAGCGTTAAGTATTTCACATAGTTAATAAGATCACAAAATCTTGTCAATAGTATATGCAAGTAATTTTATCACTAGCATAAGTCATTAAAATTTATGATATTTGCAAAATAATCAGAGCGGATTACTTCCTCAGAGACACCATTCACGTGAATCAAGACTGGACGATAGGAAAAGGCCTTGGGAAGAGCAAAAAAGTCTCACCAAATAGAAAAAATGCTGTTTGGTGATGCCGTGATAGCACGAAAAAAGTCTCACCAAATAGAAGTAAGGGATCAAATCATCTGCAAAGCCTGTAGCGACTCTGGTGTACCAATATCAGCCCAGAAGCCTTGATGGACATGACCATAGAGGCGACCCGAGCTTTGCGCTTTATGAAAGCAAACATCCACAATGCTAAACGTACCAGCAGACACCCCTTCAAAAATCCGTGGATGCAGGATCGCCAGCCCTGTGTAAATATATGGTGCTGTGTCCTGGCTCCCGCGATAAATTAAGCGACCAGTGGGCTCCAAAAAATAATCCCCCGCTTGTGCCGAGCGCGGCATCAGCAGCAATAAAGCATCCATCCGACTTTCGTCCCAGAGCTCTCTTAAGTGATCTATTGCTGTTTTTGCAGCACCCTTCCAATGGGTGTCCGCATTAATGATGATAAAGGGCTGCTCTTGAAAATGAGGCAATGCTTTAAGAATTCCTCCACCTGAACCAAGGAGTATATCCTCATGGCTGATGATTACAGATGGAAATTCCGTCAAATAATCATGAACCTTGGTGGCCAAGTGATGTGTATTGATGACAATCTTGTCAATCCCAGCTTGCTGTAGTTGCTCTAATGTATAAGCAAGAATGGGACGCCCTTCTATAGAAAGCAGAGCCTTAGGCGTCTTATCCGTCAAAGGACGCAAGCGCATACCATAACCCGCAGCCATGACCATGGCTTGTTTAATAGGTGGGAAGATGCTCATGGAACCACTGTTTGATTTGGACAAGTGCTGGGTGTTCTAGACACTGATGCAACAAACGCCACACGCGTGGAATGTGCGCAAGGTAATGCAGCTTGCCGTCACGGACATGTAGGCGAGTGAAAATCCCAATGATTTTTAAATGCCGACCAGCACTGAGTACGGTCGCTGCCGTAAGCAAAGCATCAGCATTATCCTCAGGAAAAGCAGCGCAGTACCGTTGCCACAAACCAGTCACTAACGAGGTCGGCAAATCACGTCTCGCATCTTCAAATAATGAGATAATGTCATAAACTTTCGGGCCCCATACAGCATCTTGAAAATCAAGCAATCCACATTGCTGAAGCCCCGCACGCTTCTCTAACCATATAAGGTTATCAACATGAAAATCTCGCAAGACAAGGCCTTTTGGTGAGGCTAAAGCCTTCGTAAACACCTCATTCCATAGCCCTAAAATCTCTTCTTTTTTGTTAACATCCAAAGCATGACCATATTCCTCTGGCCAGTACCAATCAAAAAATAGAGCAACCTCAGCAACTAAGTCCTCTGGCGTAAAATCAGCAAGCGCAAGCGGCGGCTCCTTGACGCAGCTGTGCAATTCAATCAGTACATCAATGGCTAGATTATACAGCGGTTCAGGGTCATGCCCAGCATCCAAACAGCGCGTGAATGTTTGATCTCCCAGATCTTCGAGAACTAAATACCCTTGGTCCAAGTCTTGTTGAAAAACCCGCGGCGCAGATAAACCAAGCGAGCAAAGAAAATCAGCCAATTCACAGAAACGCTGCGGATTTTCTGGTGCTGGGGCATCCATCAAAACATAGGGCTGCCCCTCCTCCCAGAAGCGATAGTACCGACGCAACGAAGCATCGCCTGCAAGAAAAGTCAATGGCGGTGCTTGTTTGTTGCTCCGGCTGAATAAAAGCTTATAATCGCGCATCTACTGATTCTTTAACTATTCAGCCCTGAGGAGGCACGAAGTGCCATCTCGAAGGGTTGCCTCATAATCTGAATAGTTACCATCTGAATAATTATGATTATTTAATGTCATCACTAACACAAGTCATTGAAATCGATGATTGTTGAAAAGTAACCAGATTGGATTACTTCATCAGATACACCATTAACGTGAATCAATGCTGGGCGACAAGAAAAAGACTTAGGGAGAGCAATGTTGGCGATTTTTGCTTTCACTTCATTTATAATTTGTGGACCAACAGGGGACATTGAATATTCTAATTCGCAAACATGCAGAACCTTATCTTTGGTGTGGACCAGGAGATCGATCTGACACTCCTGCTGTTTATTTGTTTCGCGCTGAAAATAAGGATTTGCGTATACAATGTCTTCAAGAGAGATGCCCAACTTTTGGAAGATCATTTCCTTGTTATTGAGGATCAGGTTATCAAATTGCAATCCCATAATGCTATCCCATTCAGGTAAACCTGCTAGAGGGTCGACAAAGAAACCACTCTGAACTTTGGACTTGTTGGGCAAAATGATTTTATAGTAAAAGCGGGTATAATTATCTTTTAAGCGATAGCGACTGAGCTTAGACACTTTGAACGGATCCAGATGCCAAGTGTAATCACGGCTTACGAATCCAGCCGCAAGCATCTCTGACAGATACCCGCTCATATCTCCACTTTTCTCCTTACCAGTGAACAGCAGAAGCTCTTCCTGATTGGCCGATCCTTGGGATAGTCTCTTAGTGATCAGCTTATATATTTCATTGCGCACCCCAAAAACTTCAAGAAAAATACGATCAAATTCATTAGCCAATGGACCGTCCGCAAGGAAGCAAAGCCGTCGAATGTTTTCTTCATCTGAAAGAGATCGGTCAATAAGCTCTAAATGCTTTTGGACACCTCCAGTAACAGATAGTACTTTGAGTTTTTCATAAGCAGGATTCATGTTCTCGGAGCTTTTCCAGAATTTCATACAGTCGTTTAAAGGCAGTTCTTCCATGTCCTATCTCCATTTTATTTATTTGGTGAGAGCAGGTTAGCACAAACAACAGTCTCACCAAACAAATTTAACTCTAAAAAGCGTTGTGACTCTGAAATTATACGCAAACGAATCTGTATATGGTTTTCCGGTATAATTGCATTAACTATGGCAGGCCATTCAATTAGAGTAATGGCCTCGGCGAGACTTTCCTCGATACCAAGCTCTACTGCCTCCTCCAAGCTGTGCAGGCGATAAAGGTCATAGTGATGAATCATCCCTTGTGGCGACTCGTACGTCTGCATTAGGGTAAAAGTCGGACTGGGAACCTCGCAAAGCTCACCCACTAAGGCTTGGATCAAAAACCTGGCAAAAGTCGTTTTGCCAGCACCTAGATCACCCTCCAAGAGAATGGTCAGCGGCGCATGTATCGTAGGCGCAAGCTGCACAACAAACTCGTGCATCTCTTCATAGGTCAAGGTATACTGTTCTACGATATGGCTCATTACACGATTGTTTTAGCATAGAACATCGCAATGACCTACTGTAACAGGAGTGTTTGATGCAAACTTTAGATTTTTGCCCCATTTGTAAACCGAGAGAAACTGAGAAGTATTCTCAAGGAGATGTTAAGGCACCAGATCTTGCAAAAATTCACTGTAATATATGTGGAGATTACGAAGTTGGTAGGGAGGCTTTAGAAGACTGGTATGGAGAGTTTAATTTTGAACAAAACAGTCCTGGTTACCTAAAACGTCTAGAAAAACACCGTAATGCAGTAAGGAACTACGTCGATAAATCCGGGCAAATAAAAGCTTTCGATCATGAAACCTTAAAAAAATTTGGCTACATACCCAGGGGATCTATAACGTCGATGAATTGGGTCGAATTACAAAAATACAAACAGCAAATAATGGATATTGCCGAGAGTTGCCAGGCTGAGAACATCCGCTTATTTGGTTCAATTGTTCGAGGAGAAAATAATCACGAGTACAGTGATATCGATTTTTTAGTGCATATGAAACCAGGTTCTGGGTTATTTGCAATGGGGGGTTTGCAATGGCGCCTCGAAGAGCTGTTAAAGTGTAAAGTCGATGTTGTTCCTGATACACGCCTGCACCCAATGCTCAAGGAAAAAATCCTCAACGAAGCGGTGCCACTGTGATGAAAACTTATAATCTAGAAGTCCTTCACATTTTGGATTCGATAGCTCTCCTTAAGGAATATACAAGTGGATATAACAGGAATACATTTGCAGCAACCAACGAGAAATATGATGCTATATTAAGACGGCTTCAAACAATGGCTGAAGCGACTCAAAAACTGCCAACTGAACTTAAAGAATCACATTCAAGCATCCAATGGAAAAAGATTTCAGATTTCAGAAATATTGTGGCTCATGATTATCTAGGGGAAATTATTACTCAGCACCTCAAGCCCTTAGAAG
This sequence comes from Alphaproteobacteria bacterium, assembly GCA_037146895.1. Taxonomy (GTDB): domain Bacteria; phylum Pseudomonadota; class Alphaproteobacteria; order Paracaedibacterales; family JBAWWF01; genus JBAWWF01. The sequence goes on from JBAWWF010000049.1 coordinate 6,132, forward strand.
AGGCAACAAAAAAGATGCTTCTCCGACTTAACGAGGAGTCTCATGCGCAGGCAACGTAGAGCAAAGATTGTTGCAACCCTAGGGCCCGCGAGTGCTGCGCCCGACATGATCGCTGCCCTCTTTGAGGCCGGAGCTGATGTTTTTCGCCTTAACTTCTCTCATGGCACCTATGCCGAGCACCAGCAGGCCGTAACCGATATTCGTGCGCTCGAAGCTCGCTACAACCGCTCCATCGGTATTATTTTAGACTTACAAGGTCCAAAATTGCGCGTTGGCTCCACCAAAGGCGCCGAGATTCATCTTGAGAAGGGGCAAAAATTCTCCCTCGATCTGCGGCCGGATCCAGGAGACAGCACACGCATACAATTCCCACATGCGGAAGTCTACGCAGTCCTTAGGGTTGGGATGGACTTGCTGCTCGACGATGGCCGATTGCGGCTGCAAATCACCCACATCACCCACGACTCAATTACGACGACCGTTCTCGTGGGTGGCGCGTTATTAAGCCGCAAGGGGGTTAATGTCCCGCAAGTTGCCCTCCCCATCTCCGCCCTTACAGCCAAAGATCGCAAGGACCTAGCCTTTGGACTAGAACTCGGTGTGGATTGGATAGCTCTGTCGTTTGTTCAACGTCCTGAGGATATTACCGAAGCAAGAGACCTGATCGGCAATAAAGCCAAGATTGCTGCCAAGATCGAGAAACCGCAGGCTATTGACCATCTCGAAGAGATTATTGCGCTAGCTGATGGCATTATGGTGGCACGCGGTGATTTGGGTGTGGAAATGCCGCCTGAAGATGTGCCGTGCCTGCAAAAGCGCATTTGTGCTGCCTGTCGCCGCATGGGCAAGCCTGTGATCGTGGCGACGCAGATGCTCGACTCTA
>JBAWWF010000050.1:0-6896 GCA_037146895.1 Alphaproteobacteria bacterium
CGCTGGGCAGCTTCAACAAGCGCATGGTAGGGTCGAGGGTTGCAAACAAAAGATCTTCGGCAAACACTTGCGATTTAGTTAACGTATTAAATAAGGTTGATTTCCCCGCATTGGTATAGCCGACAAGTGCGACAACAGGGTAAGGAATGCGTTGGCGGGCTTGGCGATGCAGGCCGCGGGTTTTCTTGGTAGCTTCCAAGCTTTTCTGTATTTTAATAATGCGATCGCCTATAAGACGTCGGTCTAGCTCAAGCTGCGACTCACCAGGTCCACCAGTAAAGCCGAAACCGCCGCGTTGGCGTTCCAAGTGAGTCCACGAGCCCACTAAGCGGCTGCGTTGGTATGTTAGACGCGCGAGCTCAACTTGAAGCCGTCCTTCAGCTGTGCGGGCACGTTCTCCGAAAATCTCCAGGATCAGACCTGTGCGATCAATGACCTTGACCCCCCAAGCCTTTTCAAGATTGCGTTGCTGAACCGGAGTTAGTGGCGCATCAACTACAACTAGGCCAATGTCCTGCTGTTTCATAATTCCAGTCAGCGTTTCGACAGTTCCCTGACCGATTAAGGTGCGTGGGGAAGCTTTAGGCAAACGAACCGATTGCTGCCCTTGAATATCCAGATCAATGGCTAAAGCTAGGCCAACAGCTTCCTCAAGCTGGGTGCGCTCCGAACGATCATCATGTATATGGTCCTGGCTGCTCTTAAGGATATTAACGTGGAGAACAAAAGCCTTCACTAAATCCCTTATTCTTGCTCTTCAAACACATTAACAGGCTGCTGTGGCATAATCGTCGAAATTGAGTGCTTGTAAACGAGTTGCGAATGACCGTCCCGTCGTAACGATACTGAAAAATTATCAAACCAAGTCACTATGCCGGTGAGTTTAACACCATTTACTAAAAAAATAGTCAACGTAGTCTTATTCTTGCGTACATAATTTAAAAACGTATCCTGAACGTTCAATGTTTTTTCGCTAGCTGCCATTTATAGCTCCTTTTAGCCAACAGTAAAGTTTATGACAATAATAGCTAAAAATTCCGAGTTAGCAAGCTAAAAGTACAACTATAATCCACCACCAAAAAACTGAACGAGCTGTTTTGAGATCAGTTGCGTATTTTTTGTAACTTTCCAGCTGTTTTTACACAATTTTTTGTCAGAATGTGTTTTCTTCTGAGAATTTGATCTAATTTGCCTAAATCTCTACATGCTTCTCCACCTGGTTTAGGCTTTAAATTTACAGGTTGCGCTTTAGCCCACGCTATTAACTTAGACGCAGTTTCACCTACTTTTTTAGGGTCTCCGTAGTGTTCTATTACCGCCAGCCGTCTAGCAGGTAATTCTTTGTTAATAATTGTTTCCTCTTTATGGACAATCAATTGATGAGCAGCCCGTTTAAGCCGCAGCCACTTGATATAGCCCATTAAAGGTAACCCTGTGTAGGCCGTAAACAACCGATGAAAATGATATTTTGAAAAACAAGCGATGCGGCAAAGCTCATCTAGCTCAAGCTCTTCATCAAGATGCTTGCCTATGAAATCAATCACTCTGTCGACTCGTTCTTTATAACTCATAATATCCCGTACTTCAGTTGTAACCGTCTACATGGATAAAAATACGAAGTTTATGTTTTTTATGCTTGACCACTATTGCTAATGTTCATTCAGTTATACCACCATATGTAAAAGTTTAAGTAGCTGGCGAATAAAATCCAGAATAAATAAGGCATCATCAGAAGCGATACTGCTCTCATTTTTCGGTAAGCTAACCAAATTATTGCGCTGACTAGAATATCCATAGCACCCAAAACTATAAGGGAAAGACCAGTTAAGTGATAGTGGAAGAACAATGGAGTCCAGCTCCAGTTTAAGATGAGCTGAGTCACATATAAGGTTTTGATGGCCGTGAATTTTGGAAATGGAGACTTGCGCCAAATGAGCCAGCCGCAAGCGCCAATAATTCCGTATAAAATAGTCCAGGCTACTGGAAACACATAATTTGGCGGCGTAAGACCTGAGCGATTTAAGGTGATATACCAAGTGCTAATCTCGGGCTTGGTTAAAGAGCCTATAGCTCCGCCAATTGCGATTAGCGCCACGATCCATATGATGAGAGAGAGGTGGTTGTTATTTTCTGCATTCATAAACGATAGACTCCTATTGGTGATAATCTAAAAATTGAACTTTTTTGTTCAATAGAAACGCCATGGATGCTTCAAAAAGATGATGATTATTGTCAAAATCATGCAATAAGATAACCGCTGACTCTTTTTTGTAATCATTAAAAAAGTGATGCATTTTACTAAGGTATAGATCCTTATTGGAAATATGCTTGGTTTTATAATCTTCCGTATCCCAGTTCCAATGGGAATCAATGTATGAATTTATTGGCTGGAAATTTAAAGCTTTAAAATCATTTTTTTTCAAGAAAGATTGAAGTTCCAGAACTTTTGTTTTTTCTGTTTCATTTGCCGCTTCCTTTGCTTTTGGTCCAGCTCCTCGATCGGCAAAAGGAAGCCTGATAATTTTGCAGGGACGCTTTTTACCCGCAGATCGATAGCATTGATTGATCAACGTTTCTGTCTTTATTATTTCTTCCAGACATTGTGTTAATGAAATTTGTGAAAAACAAGGATGCGTATAGGAATGATTGCCTATAAGAAATCCATACTGGATTGCGTTAGCGATTTGATGGGGATATTTCTCTATGCACTCACCTCGTGCGTAAAATATAGCAGGAATATTGTGCTCTCTTAAAAAAGAAACTTTTTTGTCCATATGAATTGATGGCGAATCATCAATTGTCAAATAAACTTTACTTATCATTCATAACCTCAACGTAATTACTCACCCCTCCCTAGGGTGATGATATTATCCCGATAGCAATGGTGAGGAACCCAGAGCTTTCTGGATAGCTTGGTATGGGTTTAATCCATGGCGTTGTGCCGTATCGATAATCGAGCGCACAGCACCAAAGAAGTCGCTTCCCCAATCGGATCGGAACCCATTGGTTACCTTGCGAAAGATAACGCTGGGACGCAAAGCCCTCTCACTTGAGTTGTTGGTTGGCTCAAGAGCTGGGTCTTCAAAAAACGTAAACAAAGCGCCTCTATACGAGCTTCAAGGGCTTGAATCCGAGCAAACAGCCCTAAAATAAGCTCCGTCTTCTCTTCAGATGTCAGCGCTTCTATGGTCTCTCGGGTGATCATATAGAAGTAAAAGCACTCGCACACACCGATTGCAAGCTTTTTTTAATCAAATTTTATCAGAATGCCACTCCCCATTGGCCCTAATTGTTGTACACATCGAGTTGAGATTAAAGGAGATCCTCGGGCTTGACCCGAGGATCTTGCTTAAGTCTCATTTTTAACCACACCTCACATTTAAACTGGCTCCTTCGAGAGTTTGCAGGTACAGCTTTTCATATGCTTGAGTAATTATCTCTAGCGTATATGTGGACATGATCTTTGCCCGTGCTTTTTGTCCGCGCCTGTTACGACACTCTTTTCCTTCCTCAATCAATTGGTACATAGCTTCTGCTAAAATCGCGGGTGATTGAGGTTGCACAACGATGCCGGTGTCACCAACCAATGCCCGACAATCGCCAACATCCGTAACAACGCAAGGAAGGCCACAGCTCATCGCTTCGCCAATGGCATTTGGAAAACCTTCCGTGCGGCACGAAGATAAAACCGCAATATCCAAAGCGGCATCGATCGTATCAACTGCCTGATCCTCGCCACACAATATAATATGCGCACGCAAACGTGGCGGAATAAGCTCTTGGAGTTTTGTGTTCGAGGCTAGCATGCCTTGCCCCGCAAGAACAAAACGCACGTCATAAGTGGTTTTTTCTAAAAGCTGGCTTGCGGCTTGAAAAAATGTTCCATGATCTTTCATGGGGTCAAAGCGGGCGATCATCCCAATAAGGAGGCTATCATCCGGTATCTGGTGATGTTGGCGAAAAGCTTGGCGTTTATCGCTACTTTGGCAAAAAAGCTCACAATCAAAGCCGTTACCTATGAAATGCCATGCTTTGGGGCGATATCCCAGCTGGCTATGAACAGCAAGGCCAGCTTCAGAATTAACAATAATGCCTGTTGGCAGTGGAGAAATCCACGCAAGAGCTTTAACGAGACGGGGAAACCCCATCTCCATTACCTCAGAACAGCGAATGTTCCAAAAGATAGTGCGAGTCCCAGTGCACCATCCGCCGACAAGGGCTAGTAAATCACTGTGGTGGTTCCAGCTTTGAATTAGATGAGGGCGTTTGTTTCTTAAAATCCTTAATAGTCTACCCACCGCACGGAATTTATGCTGATGCATTCCCAGGGCCGTCACAGGAATCCCCAGGTCCTGAATTTGGGTAGCGATAGGACCAAGCGTAGTTAACGAAATCACCTCATTGGCAAATATATCGCGATTCATACGGGAAAGGATCTTGTAGAGCATAGTTTCAGCTCCCCCACGATCCAACCCGCCAATCAAGTGTATTATCCGATAAGGCATAGTTGAGAGCATTTTTGTTCTTTAATCCCTTACGTTACGCTAAATACGATATCTTTTGTATAATAACGCCTAAGTGTCAATGATCAATCATTCTCTTTTTCATCTGTCGTATTGTCGTGTCTAGCGTTTTTTAGGGTTTCTATGGTCCAGTTAATCATTTGTGTTGTTGCATCAAGGTGGGCTTGATTTAGTGCTTGGATATAGGATTCTATGCGTTCTGCCGCAGCATAAGTCTGTGTAAGGAAAGCCTTTGAGGCAATGACCTTGCGCGATTTCTTGTCGATGATTTGCACCAAATAATCAACGCGTGCTAGCTGGTTTGGGGGCTCACTAAAGAAGTCCATGTAAAAGCCGCGCACCCCTACCTTAAGAATTTTATCAACCTTGGCACCGTCAGCAGGGCGGCTAATCGAGGAGAACTTGCCAGTATTTTCAAAAGAATGGACAAGAGATTCATGGATCAAGCCCGTCAAGCGGTTCGCCCATTCCGCATCGGCAAAATACTCAACAGAGCGTTCCGAATTTTTAAGAACAATGCGTAGCGTGTCTAAAGAAGAATCCACAGTTGGCGTGTCGATGAGCAAATTAATATTGAGGTCATTGAGATCGGAAGCAAAATGTGTGTAGCTTAAGGTGTATTTGCGAGCAGGTTCGCCACCCGTAGGAAATATAGTGCAACCAGCGACGGTGACCAACAATGCTAAAGTCGTAAGTGATTTTTTCATGGGACATGAACTCCTTGATGTGAGTCGTTTAAGAAGAAGCGCGTTGGGCTATCCTCTAGAGATCGGCCAATACGATCAAGTGTATCCAATGTCTCATAACTCTTGTTGAGGAAACGCGATAAATTACCATCATTGTTTTCTAAAACATCAGAAATCCCTAAGGCGACATGCTCCAAAGATTGTAAGCTTTTCTTAAGCTGCAAAGCGGTGTCTCGTAACGTGTCTGCGATACTGGCCGCATTTTTATCGCTGGGAACCAAAGACGACGTTAACAAGGAAATATTCTCTAACGTTTTCTGTAAGGTTGTGCGGTTTTCTTCAGAAAGGATGGTGCGTATATCTTGGATAAGTCCTGACGCCTGCCGCAGAAGCGCGGGCACTGTATCAACAACCTCCTCAAACCGAGAAGCTCGCGCTGGGATCACAAAATTGCCATTACTATCACTACGAATAACCGATGCTTCTTGAGATCCACCATTGATTTGTACGTAAGAGATGCCTGTGATCCCTATGCTTTCAAGGGAGGCATACGCATCTTCTTTAATAGGGATGTCTTGCTTAATGTGAGCAGTAACGTGGATTTGCTCCAAATTATTCGGATCAATTTCAATGTTTTTGATTTTTCCAACAGGTATGCCGCGGTAACGTATGGAGCTGCCTACTTCCAAGCCAGTGACGGACCCTGAAAAATACATATCATACTGTATAAAGTTTGCGTACAGGCCGCCTTGAGACATCCATATGACAAAAATATTAATGGCAAAGATAGAGGCCAGGACAAAAGCACCGACAGCTACGTAGTTGGCTTTATTTTCCATCAAGATTCCCAAACAAATGCACCCCTCGCGTTCCTTGGAAATAACTTTCGATCCAAGGGTGATCAAGGCAAGCCACTTCCTTTATTGTACCTGCATACACGTGACGATCAACTAAAACAGCAACACGATCACAAATATTTGCAATTGAATCAAGATCATGAGTAACCATGACCACGGTAATATTGAGTTTTTGCCGTAATTCAGCAATGAGCTCATCAATGCCAGCGGCACTTATGGGATCGAGACCAGACGTTGGCTCATCCAAAAAGAGAACAGCTGGATCCAAAGCCATCGCACGAGCTAAGGCGACGCGCTTGATCATTCCTCCAGATAGTTGCGATGGGTATTTCTGAGCAACGTCCGTATCTAACCCGACTAAAGATAATTTAATCAGCGCAAGTTCATGCGCTAGCTTTTTAGAAACATGCCCAACCTCCAGAAGAGGAATCGATATATTCTCAATGACATTTAATGAGCTAATTAAGGCACCATATTGGAACAAAACCCCCATCTGGGGCTTGCCCATCGGAAAAAGGACGGCTCCACCGCTAGGCTGATCAAGGCCTATGATCATGCGCAAAAGCACAGATTTTCCAGAGCCCGAGCCACCTACTACCGCTAAGATCTCACCCTTATAGATATCTAGCTTTAGCTTGTCATGGATGACCTGCTCTCCAAACTGGGTGTGAATATCACGTAAGTGAATAATAGGTTTCAATGACTAAGTCCCTAAATAAACTCATTATATAACCTCAGTTCGGGGTAATAGAGAGGCATGGCACCTCCACCCACCGTCATACCGGAAGCTAGAAAATAGCAGCGAGCGTAAGCGAGTGCCCTATTTTCTT
>JBAWWF010000051.1:0-6737 GCA_037146895.1 Alphaproteobacteria bacterium
CAATGGTTTTGCCGTCTGGGCCGATGATTTTAGCCCCCAAAGGCTCCGAATACTTCGTGCCGAAATAGAAAATATGACCGACTTCAATGCCGCGCGCCGACTTGAGGCGACCCTCAGGAACCGGACACTCTTGTGGTTTATGCATCTCATCTGCTGCTGCGTACAACCCACGCATGTTTGCCAAGTTCTTTTGCTCGGGGCGTAGATCATCAAAAGCAGCGTCGTAATAAACCATGCTCTCGCCAGTTTCGGCCATGATCTGAAATTCCTGGCTCATGTCACCGCCGATAGCTCCTGGGTCAGCCTTTACCGGAATTGCCGTCAGCCCCATGCGGGCAAAAATCTGCAAATAGCAATCATAGAATGTCGCATAGGTTTTGCAGGCCGACTCGTAATCCATATCAAAGGAATATGCGTCTTTCATCAGGAACTCGCGACCGCGCATCACACCAAAGCGTGGGCGAATCTCGTCACGGAACTTCCATTGAATCTGGTAAAGCACTTGCGGCATCTGACGATAGCTTTTCACACACTGGCTAAAGATATCGGCGATGGCCTCTTCGTTGGTTGGCCCGTAAAGCAGCTCGCGCTCATGGCGGTCTGTAAAGCGCAGCATCTCTTTGCCGTAATCATCATAGCGTCCACTGCGCCGCCATAGCTCTGCTGGCTGGACGGTCGGCATCAATACTTTATGAAAGCCGCGGCGGTCATGCTCCTGGCAGATAATTGTTTGAATCTTTTCAAGGACACGCAATCCCAACGGCAACCAGCTATAAATACCGGCTATGGTCTGATTGATCATACCTGCACGAAGCATGTAGCGGTGAGAAGCAATCCGTGCCTCCGCAGGCGTTTCGCGCAACGTTGGCAAAAAGTATTGTGATAAACGCATGAGCAGTTTCCGATTTGTTAGCCCTTTTATACTGTAACTATGAGCAATGGGACGTCTGTTGTCCATAGGCTGAATAGTTTCTTTTAGCCCCTACTACCTATACAGCACGTCACGGTGTATCACTGTTGCAGTTTCTCCCTCTTCTTTCAGCCATTCAGCGATTTGCTCAGCCATAAAGACGGAGCGATGACGCCCGCCAGTACACCCGCACGCAATCGTTACATAACTGCGGCAATTATCATGAAATCCTTTGAGACTGTATTTGATGAAATGTCGCAAAGATGGGGAGGCTTCTTGCCAATAGGTCGCTGCTTGTAAATTTTCAAACACCGCCGTATCATGCCCAGTTAGCTCACACAAAATGGGATTATAAAAAGGATTAGGTAAGAATCTGCCATCAAAAATAAGATCAGCCTCCAAAGGGATGCCTCGCCGATAGGAAAAGGAGATAATATTAATCGATAAAGGGTGTATCTCGGTAAAGCCCGAGAAATACTGCTGTACCAAACGTACAAACCCCTGCATGCTTATATCTGACGTATCGGCAACAAATTTAGCTAAAGACTTTAATGGCGCAATGTACTTCCGTTCCTTAATCAAAGATTCTTGTAAAGAAGCATCGCCCAAGGGGTGGCGGCGGCGGCTTCCTTCATAACGCCGCAACAATACTTCATCCTTACAATCAAGAAAAAGCAAGTAAGGTTCCCATACTTTTTGCTGTTTTATGCGATTGATAATGTTTTCTAGCTCTTGCGGAGCAAAGTCATGGGTGCGGATATCGATGCCAATAGCTAATTTTGGCTGCGCTGGAAAATGCTGCTGCAATAGGGGTTCAAGTAACGCCAGAGGAAGATTATCAATGGCCTCAAAACCGAGATCTTCCAGAATCTTAAGGGCTGTAGAGTGACCTGCCCCAGACATTCCGGTCACCAGAATTAAAGGAAAACGCTCCTTTGGTTTTTGCATATTCTTATCCTTTACAATCACTCTTGGCCGCAGCAACATCTTTCGCCAACTTCTCATCCAGTTGCGGATATTTCTTGCCGATTTCCTCTAATGTAGCACAGGCGTTTTTCTTATTACCTTCGATTTTAAAAACCTGAGCAAGTCCAAACAAAGCATGCGGTGCTTGCGCACCCTTTGTATTCTTGCGATACGCCTTTGCATAAGATTTCTTAGCCTGCTCGTAATTCTTACACCCATAATAAGCCTTGCCTAATTGATAGAGAACACGATCTTCCTTACTCTCCCCAGGAAACGCTTTTAAACAATACTCAAGTGAGGCCGCAGCAGCCTTATACTCTCCCTTATTAAGCAAACCTAAACTTTCGTTATACTGAGATTCAAAATCATTTTTGGAAAGTGTGGGAGCTGTTTTTTCAGCGTTTAACATCGCTTTCGTTTTTTCTTCTGAAACTTGCCCCTCCTTCGATGTTGCCTTTTTCTCCAGATCCATGAGGATCGCTTCAACGTCATCGTTAGCATCATCGTCTTTGGCGGCTATAGGTTTCTCTGAAACAGCTACAGGTGCGGCGGCGACACTACCTGACTTTTCCTCAAGAGCCTGGATCCTTCTCGTCAGCTCGTTAAGCTTTTCAATTATGTTTGTTAAATCAATACTGGGCTTACTAGCTTCCCCTTCAGCAGCCGGAAGGTTGCCTGCATTAAGCAGTTCTTCATTACTATCCAGGCGTGCTTCAATATCCGCCAACCGCCCGAGCACAGCCCCCATATCCTCTTCCGCCCATACGGGTGTAAAAAACAAGACAGAGCCGATGATATATAAACCTAACAACTGATAACGCAACGAAATACCTCCAGGAGAAAATTACTGTCATTGTACTGTTTTTTTTCGCTCCAGCATAGAAAAATGGGAGAATTGACAACTGCAAGTGCATATTGTAAGTTATGCACTGCAACCAAAGTCCAATTATTAATTGATTGCTGGGTTTTATACATAAATTTGCACATATATAAATATTGAGGAACTATCTGTGATAAAAATACTATTAACTATTGGATTGGTATGCTTTTCTTCAGTTAGAAGTCAAGCTATGGAACAAGAATTCAGCATCCAAGGAGAAGACCGCCCGTCAGCATTTGTTGGAGGTATTTGTGGATCCGTCAAAAGAAGTATGTGTAAGTTCGCCAAAGAAAGAGTCGCCGGCGCATACTATGCAATGTCTATTAATGGTAACAATTCTTATAATTATGGTATTGCTGAGTTTTTAAAACAAAGATTTTCTAACGAATGGCTGTTGTCTGAATTTAAATATGAAAAAAACGGACGACTTATTACAGCCAAGAAAAAAAATAATTATTATGCTTCTATTTTACGGCAGGACTATAATGATCTGCTTAAAAGCTTTCAAACTAATAACCCAGGCCGCTCAGTAGAGAGCATAAAACCTATTAAACATTCGCTAACATATCAATATTTGTTCAAAGAGAGTGAAGGTCAAATTAATATTATTGGCTTGGGATTCGCAGGATATATTACGGTATGTATTAATTCTGTTATGCAGGGTCGCGAAACAAATTACAGTTATAAGAGATTACAACAGGAAATTGCAAAAGCAGAGCAATCTCTAGGCTACCTTCACTCAACATGGAGAGAACTTGCACTGGATATAAATAATTTCATAGGGCAAAAAACCAAAGCAATGGTACACATTGATAAGTTAAAACGCAAAATAGCTGACAAGCAAAGGTTCTTAGATAAATTATATAGAGATAATATGAGGCATATGCCGTTACATATGGCGTTACACAAGAGCTCTAGCTGTTTTGATTTATCGCTTCCTTCATCTTACTCAATAATTTTTTTGAGAGAGATAAGGGCTAGGTTTCCCCATAAACCAATCAAAATCCATGCGCTGCTTAGGAGCCAAGCAAGCTCATCAGAAAATATAGTCGAAAGAGTTATTGCGGCTACTTCCAATCAAGAAGAAACCTATGTAGGGCATTTTAGCTATGCTGCACTATCTATCGATCCGAGGCATGCGTCGATGGCCGTTAGGGTTGTTAATCCCACGCTTGATAAAAATCAACCCTACATAAGAGCAATTGCTGGTGAAAAAGAACCTTTGCCCACGCAAAGCTTAAGTTTTTTCAGAGAAATTTCCCAAGCAGAGGGATTAGATCTTCTTGATCATACCTACCATTATAGAGGAGATCAGGTGTTAAATTTTCATGATTGTGGCCGATTTTCAATTATATATCTTATAGCAGAAATACTGGGGAAATCTCCCCTAGAAATGTCAAATCATGATATATACCTAGGCTTCAAAGAACTTCAAAGGCACCATTACGACGAGTCAAAGACACGCCCTGACGGGTCAAAGACACCCTCTTTGATTCCTTCCAGATTTTCAAGATTTGCAACGGGACCAGTTCGCGCTTTTTGTGACTACACTTTGGGTGGGAAAATTTAATAGTTACAAATTTTTTCTTACAGTTTATTGGTATCTACCCCGTGCAAATTGATCTGGAATGGGTATATACTGAGCAGCATGTTAGAGAAAAATTTTAATTTCAAAGACCAGGAAGCTACCATTTACAAGAAATGGGAGGATGCTGGTGCTTTTGCTTGTGATCTAACTCGCAATCCAGACCAGGAGAGCTCTAAAGATCCTTACACGATAATGATGCCGCCACCCAATGTTACGGGAAGCCTCCATCTTGGGCACGCCTTAACCTACACGCTGCAAGATGTATTGACCCGCTTCAAGCGTATGTGCGGCTTTGATGTACTGTGGCAGCCCGGGACAGACCATGCCGGCATTGCCACGCAGATGGTTGTCGAGCGGCAGCTCCTTGAGCAGGGCACCTCTCGCAAAGAATTGGGGCGCGAGGCTTTTATTGAGCGAGTCTGGCAGTGGAAAGAGCAAAGCGGCGATACGATTATCAGCCAGCAGCGTCGTTTAGGTATCTCACCAGATTGGGAGCGCGCGCGCTTTACCCTTGATGAAGGGATGAGCCAGGCCGTTACCCAAGCCTTTGTGATGCTTTATGAAAAGAAGCTAATCTATCGCGATAAACGCCTGGTCAACTGGGATACAAAGCTACAAACCGCGATCTCTGATGTTGAGGTCATCACTAAAGATGTCAAAGGTCACTTGTGGTATATCCGTTATCCGCTTGAAGATAACCACCAAGAGTTCATCACTGTTGCGACAACCCGTCCAGAGACTCTTTTTGGCGATACTGCTGTTGCAGTACACCCCGATGATCCGCGGTATCAGCACTTGATTGGTCAGCAAGTACACCTACCCTTGACCAACCGCACGATCCCTATTGTTGCTGATACTTACTGCCAGATCGATAAGGGCAGCGGTGCCGTAAAAATTACTCCTGGCCACGATTTTAATGACTTTGAAGTCGGCAAACGCCAAGCTCTCGCCGTTATTAATATCATGGACGCTCATGGGCACCTCAACGAAACCGTCCCTGAACCCTATCGAGGCCTAAGTATGGAAAAGGCACGGGCAGCTGCGTTACACGATCTGGAAGAGCAAGAGCTGCTTGAAAAGACGGAAGCCATCACCCAGAGTTTGCCCTACGGTGATCGCTCAGGCGTTGTGATTCAGCCATGGCTTACGGACCAATGGTTTGTCGATGCGCACACTCTCGCGCAGCCTGCCATCGCTGCTGTGGAACGGGGCGACACCACCTTTGTGCAGAAACAATGGGAGAACACGTATTTCGAGTGGTTGCGCAACATTCAGCCATGGTGCATTTCCCGCCAATTATGGTGGGGGCACCAAATCCCAGCGTGGTATGACGATGCTGGTAATATTTTTGTGGCCCAAACAGTTGCCGAAGCCCAGACGCAAGCCGGCCAAGGGGTTCACCTCACTCGTGACGCGGACGTGCTTGACACGTGGTTTTCCTCAGGGCTATGGCCTTTCTCAACTTTAGGATGGCCGCAATCTACTACCGAGCTTGACCGCTATTATCCGACGGATGTTCTGGTCACTGGCTTTGATATCATCTTCTTTTGGGTTGCCCGTATGATGATGATGGGGCTTTATTTTAAAAAGGAAATTCCTTTTAAACATGTGTATATGCATGCTCTCGTTCGCGATGAACAAGGGCAAAAGATGTCGAAAAGCAAAGGTAACATCATCGATCCACTGAATATTTTGGATAAGTTTGGCTGCGATGCTGTGCGCATGACCTTGACTGCGCTAGCCGTACCTGGGCGCGATATCAAACTGGGGGAAGCCCGCATTGAGGGCTATCGCAATTTTGTGACGAAACTGTGGAATGCGGCCAAGTTTTTGCAAATGAATGGTTGTAGTGAGCGGGATGAGGCTTTTGACCCAAGCAAATGCCAGCAAAATGTGAATCGCTGGATTGTTAGCGAGACTGCTCAACTAGCGACTGCTGTGCACCAAAGCCTTGAAAACTTTCGTTTCGATGAGGCTACGCTCGGGCTCTACCATTTCTTATGGGGAACATACTGTGATTTTTACCTTGAATTTATCAAGCCAACCATCGCTGAAGATTTAGAGACACAACAAACAGCCGTATGGGTTTTTACAGAATTCCTTAAAGTCGCGCACCCTTTTATCCCTTTTGTGACAGAAAACTTATGGCAAACTTTTGCGCCATCAGAAGGCTTATTGATGTTACAAACCTGGCCTGATTATGAGTACGACAACACCTCCAGTGCAGAAATGCGTTGGGCCATTGATGTTATTAGTCAGGTGCGCTCTCTACGGGCGGGGTTTAATATACCCCATACGATACTTCTGAATCTTTCCACGACGACTACAGACCTTCGGGCACGTATTGACCGACAACAAATAGCGATTTTCCGTCTGTCACGCTTGAACGATCT
>JBAWWF010000052.1:0-6604 GCA_037146895.1 Alphaproteobacteria bacterium
TTTTTCCCGCCTGGTTTATCCCCTTTAATCAACTCACCATACCACATCAACGCGGTCTTGCGAGCTTCAGCGCATTTAACAACAGGAAACACGCCAATTTTCTTCTCAAAGTTTCTGACTCTGAGCTTAAAGGTTTTTTTTCCTTTAGGGTTAATAACGCATTGCAACCCAGGAGTTTCTGTGTCGTTTAAATCATAAATGGTTTCTTGAGGCAGGGCCGCAGAAACCACAGCATCCGTTAATTTAACCTTCGGCATCTATTTTACCTCCCATAAAACCCATTTTTACCCACGTTTTACCCATGTAATTTTGGCCGTATGTGGGTAATTTGGAAAAATCGGGGAAAATTAGAAAATACTCCACATCCTCTACACTAGGCTCAGTGTAATGTATTGCAGTAATATGACAAGAGTAAATAATCAGAAATTGTGAGGGAAAGTGGTCGGGACGAGAGGATTTGAACCTCCGACATCCTGCTCCCAAAGCAGGCGCGCTACCAGGCTGCGCTACGTCCCGTTCCTTCTTATAAATACTAAACTTTGTTAGGAATTGCCACTGTTTTTATGTAGCATTTACAAATTCTTTAGAAATTATCCCTTTTTGCCCCATTGTTAGACCTATTTCACCTGATAACAATTTCCGAACCGAGCTTCCAAAGGCATCATAACGCCATCCTGACAAACAGCCGATTTCTTGCTCTTGTATCTCATTTCTGGATAATTTCTCCAGATCGCCCTTATGGATGAGGAGCCGCATAGGAATCCCCAGCTCTTCAGCAACAGCGCGTTGCAGCATCTTTATCAGCTCAAAAAGGTGTGGGTTATCGACCGAAATTGTCTTGTGGGCTATGGGTTGCGGCCACGTATCGGCAGGTCGGATAAGGCTTTTACTCACCACCTCATAAAGTGTTTGAGCCAAAGCATCAAGATCGCCTTTAATGCCTTTAGTGCTTGCAAGAACCTCCTTAAGCTCCTCAAGACTTTGCGGCATGCGCGTCGCAATGAGCGCTAGGTGGTCATCGCGGATCAAACGGGCGCGATTATAATTCAGTGCTTGGCATTGCTCCTCTCGCCAGGCCGCAAGATCCTGTAACACCGCAAGGGAAGGTCCGCGCGCAGATATATGAATGCGCTTCCAAACGTTGGAGATATTTACTTCATACGTCTGTGGATCTATCAATGGGGCTATCTCATCACATAGCCAATCTTGCCGCCCTAGATCCTGTAACCTCTGAATCAAGAGAGGATAAACCTGATAAAGATATTGTACATCCGCCAAAGCATAAACTCGCTGCTTCTCCGTCAGCGGCCGCTGCGCCCAATTGGTGTACTGAGATGTCTTGTCAAGGCGCACATCCAAAAACTTGTGAACCAGGTTATCATAACTAATCCCCTCTCCCAAACCTGCAAACATTGCGCCAATCTGGGTATCAAAGATAGGTTGCGGTATCAGCTGAAGATCCTTCCAAAAAATCTCCATGTCTTGTCGTCCGGCATGAATAACTTTGATAATATCTGGATGAGTTAATAGCGGCTCAAGGAAGCGCACATCAACTTTGTGAGTATCAATTAATACAGCTTGGCTTTGAGTCGCAATCTGCACAAGACAAAGATCAGCCCAGTAAGTGCGTTGCCTAACAAACTCTGTGTCAATGGCAATATAAGAACCCGCTGCATGGCAAATCGTTTCTTTAATAAACGCTTGAAGCGCTTCTGTAGTGTCAATATACATAGTTCTGGATCATGACACATTCGCGCCAAAACGCATAGATTGATTTTGCGCAGTTTTTAGAAGAGTGATTGAGTGCTGGCCATTTAGAAGATACTATCTTAAAGATCATGAAACTGCTCAAGAAGCTCTCTCACCTCTCTTGGCACAGAGGAACACGCGAAAACGATTTGCTCTTAGGGCGATTTGCTGATGCTTGTCTGAAAGATATGAATGACGAAGAGTTATCCATTTACGAGACATTGCTCGCTCAACCCGACCCCGACATCTACGATTGGGTGACCAAGAAGTCTGTGCCCTCGCCGGAGCTGCGCCCTTTAGTTGATAAAATCAGGAATTTTTACGCATGAACACGGCAGGTACACCAGAAGGCATGCAAGCCTTTATATTAAAGGATGCCCTGCGGGACCATCCTTTCATTGTGAATCTCACAGCATCCGAGCAAGATGCCGCGCTACGCCTGCAACAGATGCGTTTTCTTTGCCCTGACGTCGCGTGTCACGTATTCCCCGCCTGGGATTGCTTGCCGTATGATCGCCTATCCCCCAGCCTAGATGTAATGGCCGCGCGCATGGGCGTTCTCGAAATTCTCGCCGCCACACCGCCCAAGCCATTTGTCTTGATCATGGCCGCGTCTGCCCTTATTCAGTATTTGCCCCCGCGCACAAGCTTTGTGAATAAAGCACTCACCCTAACATGTACGCAAACCTATCAACGCGACGACCTGATCGATAAGTTCGTCTCTCAAGGCTATGTCCGTGGCTCAAATGTCCAGGAGGCTGGCGAGTTTGCAGTACGCGGCAGCCTCATCGATGTTTTTCCAACTGGTCAAGAATTGCCTATTCGTATAGATTTTTTTGGCGACACAATAGAGGCTTTGCGGACATTTGATCCGCTCACGCAACGCAGCCTTAACGACATCACAGAAATTACGCTACGGCCGGTTAAAGAAGTGACCTTGACACCCGACACTGTGAGCCATTTTCGTAAAAACTATAGAGAACTCTCGGGTCGCACCAGCGATGCTCTCTATGAGGCTATTTCTGGCACGCGTGCTATTTTAGGGATGGAGCACTGGCTGCCCCTCTTCTTCGACGTTCACGAGTCTTTGATTGATTATCTGCCGCCCACAGCCTCCTTCGTCCTGGATCAATATGCAGTACAAGCTATTGAAGCAGCGCAAGTGCAAATCCGTGATTATTATTTAGCGAGGAGCCAAGATAAAGATAACCACAGCCGCTTTATGCCGTTGCCCCCTGAACGACTCTACTGGACACCTGCACAATGGCAAGATTTCCTTAATAACAAGACCACACATACTTTTAGTCCTTTAGGAACTCCCGCAAACGGGCAGATTCTTACTACGATTAAGCCCAAACAAACATTGGAGGAGAACCTAGCGCAAGTGCAAAGCTATCAAAGCCAAGGGTTAACCGTGGTCTTGACCTGTGGTAGCGAAGGTGGACGTGAACGCATTGCCCATATTTTTAAGCAGCATGGGATGACCATCGACTTTGCCGAGTCTTGGCCGCTGCTTGCATCTCCAATACCTCAATGCATAATCTTCCCACTCGAAAGTGGTTTTATAACCCCTACGCACGTTGTAGTGAGCGAGGTCAATTTATTTGGTGATCGCCTGCATCGCGCCTCACGCAAACGTAAATCACGTGAGCAATTTTTAGCAGAGGTAGCCACACTCAACGTCGACGATATTATCGTCCACCGCGATCATGGCGTAGGGCGTTTCAAGAAGTTGGAGACTATTACGGTTGATGGAATTCCCCATGACTGCTTGTTACTAATTTACGATGCCGACGACAAACTTTATTTGCCCGTTGAAAACAGTGAGCTAATTAGTCGTTATGGCAGCGAAGGCAGTCTTGCCGCTCTTGATCGGCTAGGTAGCACAGCCTGGCAGCTACGCAAAGCCAAGGTTAAGAATCGTCTGCGCGAGGTCGCCGAATATCTAATCCAACTTGCGGCGCAACGAAGTTTGCTGGAAGCACCTCACTTAAGCGAGCTCCCAGGCGATTACGATGCTTTTTGTGCAAGCTTTCCCTATATGGAGACCGATGATCAGCAGCAAGCCATCGAGGAAACGCTACAAGATATGGCGAAGTCGCAACCGATGGATCGCCTCATCTGCGGTGATGTCGGTTTTGGTAAGACCGAAGTTGCGCTGCGTGCGGCCTTTATTGCTGCGAGCAATGGTAAACAAGTCGCCGTGGTTGTACCAACAACGCTGCTCTGTCGCCAGCATTATGCGACCTTTGCTGAACGATTTCGCAAAACCCCTTATCGCGTCGCCCAGCTGTCACGCCTGGTAAAAGAGCGCGAGGCTTCACTAGTGCGCCAAGATCTTAGCGAAGGCAATATCTCAATTATCATCGCAACCCAATCGCTGCTCTCTGACCGCATCCGCATTAAAGATCTCGGACTGATGATTATCGACGAGGAGCACCACTTCGGCGTCAAGCAAAAGGAGAAGCTCAAATCTCTCAAAGCCAATGTTCATGTCTTGACGTTAAGTGCTACTCCCATACCACGCACCCTACAGCTCGCACTTGCCGGCGTACGGCAGCTAAGCCTGATTCGCACTCCGCCGGTTGATCGCCTTGCAGTGCGGACGTTCGTTGGACCATTTGATCCTATCAGTATCCAAGAGGTGATCTTGCGCGAACAATTCCGTGGCGGGCAAATTTTCATGGTGGTGCCACGCATCGAAGAGCTGGCAAAGGTCGCAGAGAAGATCCGCAAGCTAGTACCCAACATACGAATGGGAATTGCTCATGGGCAGCTTCCCATCAATCAGCTCGAAGATGTGATGGCGTCCTTCTATGATCAGCAATTTGATCTCCTCCTCGCCACTAATATTATTGAATCAGGCATTGATATCCCTTCAGCAAACACGCTTATTGTGTACCGCGCTGATTTATTTGGCTTGGCGCAACTCTATCAGTTACGTGGGCGTGTTGGTCGAGCAAAAATCCAGGGCTACGCCTACTTTACTTTTGTGGAAGAAGAACGGTGCAGCCCGCAATCGCTCAAGCGTTTAGAGGTTATCCAGGACCTTGATGGACTTGGTGCCGGACTCCAGCTAGCGAATTACGATCTAGAGCTGCGGGGAGCTGGAAATATTGTTGGCGAAGAGCAATCCGGCCATATTCGCGAGGTTGGCGTTGAACTGTACCATCACCTCCTTGAAGAGGCAATTATGGTAGTCAAAGCTGAGCAGGATCACGAGGCACTGCCTGATTATGAATGGACACCACAGATTAATGTTGGCTTGGCGGTCTTGATCCCCGAGAAGTATATGCCTGACTTAGATTTACGCCTTGGCCTCTATCGTCGCTTGGCCGCTATTGATGACACCCAGCAGATCGAGGAGTTTGCAGCCGAGCTCGTTGACCGCTTCGGAAAGTTCCCTCCTGAAGTTCGCAATCTTCTCGACCTTATGGAGATTAAAAATATGTGCCGCCAAGCTGGGATCGAAAAGGTTGACGCTAGCGCATATGCAATCGTGTTAACCCTACGTAATAACACCTTTGCTAATCCGACAGGGTTGCTCGCGTATCTACAATCGCTAAAGCAAGATGTGCGAATCCGACCTGACCAAAAGATTGTATTTACTGGGAGCTGGCGACAACCTACGACAAGACTTCAAGCCGTGCGCCAGATATGCTTGAAACTCACGCAGCTGCGGGGGACAGGAGAAAGTACAAGATAGATTCATGGCAACGTTACTTGATGCAATTCACGTATTAGCGCCTTATCGAAGGTTTTAAGATTTTTGGCACCGTAATGTTCACCCTCAGAAAAGATCATATAGTCTCCAAAATCCGCCTTACCTTTGTAAAACTTTTCCGCAGCTGAAAGAACAACTTCCCTCTGGCCAATAGTTACACCTGGTGAATCTGTAAGTGTTATGATTGCCTCATAAATCTCTTGTCGCTTAAACTTTTTAACTTTTAGCACCCAGGCAAACTCCATAAGAGTATAGGAAGAAATAAAGAGTTGATCGCGCTTGGACGCTGTTTCCATAAGTTTTTTTGCAGCTTGTGCTTGGCTAGCATCATCCTCTACAAAAACCCTAACAAGGATATTAGTATCTATACCTATCATTAGCTGTCTTTTTTGGTGATAAAGTTATTCTCTAAAACGGCCTCAGCAATAGCTTCGTCAACATCAATAGGAGTATCTTTGAAACGCTTTCTGGCGCCCATCCCGAAGAAATCAGACAAACTTTTTTTAACTGTTGTGAACTCAAGAACACCATCTGTGCGCATGTGAATCATAAGCTCTGAACCATAATGCAGCCCGATTGCCTCTCTTAAAATCTTTGGAATAACAACCTGCCCTTTGGCAGATACTGTGGTCTTTCCATCCATTTAATCCTCCCTTAGTAAGATCATGCATCTTACTAAATAATATAGCACATATGTCACATAAATCAAGCTGTAATGTCAATAAAGCAAATCCGCGGGCTTGACCAGAGGAGCTGCTTTAGGATATTTTGGTATGAAAACAAGAGTGGATTTATATTATGGACGTTATCTTAATTCCCTTAATCCAGACGATCAATGTCGTGATTGATCTTTATATTTGGGCACTAATCATCAGCATTATCATAGGCTGGCTAAAGCACTTTGGCATTATTAACGGATACAACCAATTTGTTTTTACCATCCAAAGCCTTTTATTCCGCATAACGGAGCCTGCCCTAGCACCAATTCGGCGTTTTTTACCAGAAATTGGCGGGCTGGATTTTTCACCAATTGTCTTGATAATATTGCTGAATTTTATTCGGGGTGTCCTCTTTCGTCTTATTGGGCATCTTGCTTAACCCATGACACACATCCTTGATGGTCGCATCCTT
>JBAWWF010000053.1:0-6495 GCA_037146895.1 Alphaproteobacteria bacterium
GCGCATTCGCTTACGCTCATTGCTATTTTCTAGCTTCCGGTATGACAGTGGGGCACGTCTTATGGCTTTCTCTTTTATCCTGAACTCAGGTTAAATATCTAGGCTACTCATACGATTAATACTTATGATTCCTAACAATGACAATACAACGCTTGCAGCAAGCATCATTTGTCCATCTTGGGTATAGATGAAAAAGCTGACGTATTCTTTGTTGGATATGGAAGCAATAATCCAAACGATTAAGGGCATGGATCCTAAAATCTTTGCTGTTGCTTTACCCTCGGCTGATAGGGCTTTAAGTTTTTTATCAAACTGATCTCGCTCACGAATTAACAGTGATAATTTTTCCAAAATATCCAACAAACTACCGCCTGTTTCTTTTTGAATAGTTAGCCCCAGAGCAAATATGCGAAAATCATCAAGGTCAATTTTTACCGCTAACTCATAGAGGACTTTCTCCAAAGGAATCCCTAGATTTAACTGGCTTATGATTAATTTAAATGCTTTTTGAACTGGTCCCTCAGTTTCTCTTGATACTAGTTCCATGCCGTGCACTAGCGTTAGACCTGATTTAAGACCGCGACCAATGATGTCAAGTGCATGGGGGAATGTAGCAATAAATTTTTTCCGCCAAAGCTGTTCCCGGGTCCAAACAATAGCAAGGTAGAGCAGTAGAGTAATGAAAGGCGGAGCGAAAATTTTATTTGCAACAGTTGCTTGAGAAATGAATATAAACACACACAAGCCTATAAAAACCGCTGGCATGATTAATATGTGGACGACGGAATTTGCTGGGAGACCTCCGCGATAAAGAAAGTGCTCTATCTTTTTTAAGATAGATTGCAGGGTATTGGCAGATTTTACAAGATTCTGCGTTTGTATTCCGGGGCGTTTTTGAATCTCTTTGAGGATTCCTGCTCCAAATTGGCTCCAGCGCATTTTGATAGCCTGGTTGAAGTTCCAGCGCGTCATAAAAAACATTATCAATGCCCAGTAGAAAATTACGGAGGCGATGAATAATACTATGGATAACGTCGTATTTTCCATCAGGGCTACCCTATTATTTCTTTTAGTTTTGCCTCTAAACCATAATAGCGGGCTCTCTCCATAAATTTCGGAGTCTTGCACTTTGGCACAAAGTCTCCTAATAGGCGGCCTTTTTTATCTTCTCCCTTAAAATCAAAGGCAAAAAGAACTTGGGTTTCTAAGTTTTCACCATCAAGGTGTGTAAGTTCAATGATTTCCTTAACACGCCGGACACCATCTCGCATCCTTTCAATCTGAATGACTATATTGAGCCCACCAAGAATTTGCGCTCGAATAACTTTGCTGGGAATGCCTTCAGAAATAAGAACCATATTTTCAAGACGCCATAGAGCCTCGCGCGCATTGTTGGCATGGATAGTGGACATGGATCCATCATGGCCTGTGTTCATGGCCTGTAACATGTCAATAGTCTCATCACCACGGACCTCACCCACAATAATGCGGTCAGGGCGCATACGTAGCGCATTTTTAACGAGGGCACGTACTGTAATCGCACCTTCGCCCTCAACGTTGGATGAGCGCGTTTCTAGGCGAATGACGTGTGGTTGCTGTAGTCGCAATTCTGCGGCATCTTCAATGGTAATAATGCGCTCCAAAGGACTAATTGCATGAGAAATAGCATTCATCAAGGTTGTCTTACCAGCACTTGTTGATCCTGAGATCAGGACATTTAAACGACAAGCAGCAATAATCTCCATAAATGCAGCAAAGTTTTCAGAAATAGTGCCCATCTTAATTAAAGTTTGCATATCAATGGGCTTTTTAGAGAATTTACGGATGGAGATGATAGGGCCATTTAAAGAGACAGGCGGAAGAACGATATTGACACGGTTACCATCAGGCAATCTTGCATCAACTGTTGGGCTTGATTCATCAATGCGGCGTCCAACGCCAGTGGCAATACGTTGCGCAATCTGCAAAATATGTTGCTGATCACGGAACGTGACGGTGCTTTTTTCTAGTTTACCATGGCGTTCTATATAGATTTCATTTGGTCCATTGACCATAATGTCTGTGATGGACTCATCGAAGAATAATGGCTCAAGCGGACCAAATCCAACCATGTTATAAACAATATTCGTGGCAATTTGCTGTTGCTCACGTCTGTTTAGCTGAATGCCGCGTGATGCAACAAAGGCGGCAATGAAATCTTCAATTTCTTGCCCTAATTCACGAGGAGAAAGTGTTAGGACCACATGGGGATCAATATGAGGAATTAAAGCATCATGCACTTCATAGCTAAGCATTCTAAGATAATCAGCCAGAGGCGGAAGCTGTCGGGTTAAGATGTTACCCGGAGATATTACTGCTTTTTCATCCATAACAATTCATAGCCAATTTTCTAAAAGTTATTGCTAGGTCTAAGAATAAAGAAAAAGCATTACTAAAATACTAATGCTGTAGAGTTATTGGTATTTATTCAAAGGGGTAACTATTCAGATTATGAGGCAAATGCTAGCGCAATCGAGCACCGGAGCGGAGCGTATTCTTCATACGCAAGCACCGGAGCACAGATTAAGCGTAGCAGTTGTCCACAGGCTGAATAGTTATGTTGCGTTTTTTGTTTCGCCTAAGTGTTTTGTGTATTGCAGCTGTGCTCTTCGTAGTCTGGGGATTGTTTGCGCCAACAAATATTACCCAGCCCATCACCATTGTGATCCCGCGCCAGACGAGTTGCCTTAAGATCGCGCAAGCCCTCGAAGATTCAGGTGCCGTGCCTTCACGATATCCCTTTGCGGCCTTAGCATTCATTACTGGAAAATATCGCACCTTAAAGGCAGGAGAATACTTGCTCGCACAAGGAATATCTCCGCATGAGATAATGCTGATGATGGCTGAGGGCCGCGTGGTTAGGCATGCCATCACAATTCCTGAGGGATACACTGTTGCGCAAGCAGTGAAACTCCTCCAGGAAATCCCCATTCTCAAAGGCAGCATCACCGAGGTGCCGCCCGAAGGACACCTCCTCCCCGCAACCTACGAGTATATCCACGGCGACCAACGGCAGCAGCTTTTAACGACGATGCAAACCAAGATGGAGACACTGCTACAGAGCATTTGGCAGAGCCGAGATGAAGGCCTTCCTTTGCAAACACCTGGGGAAGCTTTGATTCTTGCCTCTATCGTTGAGAAAGAAAGCGGCGTACAGCATGAACGACCAAGAATCGCCAGCGTTTTTATTAATCGCCTACGGCTCAAGATGCCGTTGCAATCTGACCCAACAGTGATTTATGGGTTAACCCTAGGAAAAGCTGATTTAGGACGCGATCTCACATTTAAAGATCTCCAACATCACACTGCCCACAATACCTATACTATCAACGCTCTACCCCCAACCCCTATCGCTTGCCCTGGCAAAGAAGCGTTGCTGGCTGTTCTTCATCCACACTCAACTCGCGATATCTATTTTGTCGCAGATGGTACGGGACAACATGATTTCTCCGATAATTATGCTGAGCACACGATAAAGGTTAAGCGTTTGCATCGCCTGAAACGTAAGCATGTCAAAAAATAAATTGACTGCCCTACTTAAGCAAAAAATAGACGCTCAAGGTCCGTTAACGCTTGCAGCATTTCTTGAGGAGGTTCTTTATCATCCTCAATGGGGTTACTATGCACAACACAACCCCATAGGTGGCCACGGTGATTATATCACAGCACCGGAGATGACACAGGTCTTCGGCGAGCTGCTAGCACTATGGGCTTATGTTCAGTGGCAGAATAAGGGCTGCCCCCATCCGTTCGCTCTGATCGAGCTTGGCCCAGGCAACGGAACCCTAATGCAAGACGCTTTACGTATTATACAAAGGTATCCCGACTTTGCAGCCGCCGCTCACGTTTACCTCCTTGAAAAGAACCAACACTTGCGTAATCAGCAACAACAAAAATTATCCACTTATAATGATAAAATTACTTGGGTTGAGGATTTCGAGGATATTCTACCGATGCCATCCATTATCATTGCGAATGAGTTTTTTGATGCATTGCCGTTTCAGCAGTTTATCTATAAGCAGGGACGATGGTGGGAACGCCACATTAATTATGAAGCAAACGATTTCGTTTATCAGGACTGCCCAACGACATTTCAAGTGCCAGCTGAGAATGCCCACGAGGGGGCTCAAGAAGGGGCAATCTATGAGTACTGCGCTCTGGGACAGCACTTTGCTCAAAAGATTGCTGAACGCTTAAGCCAAGCACCCGGGGCTACCCTTATTATTGACTATGGCTACGAAGAACCTGCGTTTGGCGACACCCTCCAGGCCTTACGCAACCACCGATATCACCCACCATTGGTCGATATCGGGACCGCTGATTTAACGCACCATGTTAATTTCACCCAATTACAGCAAACCTTTCGCCATTATTCTTTGCAAGTACAACCGCTAACGACGATGGGCGATTTTTTGAGCGACCTAGGAATCGTTCAACGCACCGAGCTTTTATGCCAACTTGCAACCCCCACCCAGCGAGCAAGCCTACTTACAGCAACAGCACGCCTTATAGACCCAAACCACATGGGGAGCTTGTTTAAGGTCCTGGTATCATCCTAGCAATTGCTTCTTCGCACTCATCGCAATTGTAAGTTAGAAATATGCTATACCCAAACAACTTGAAAATGTCGACATTCCTGGATTGCTTCGCTGCGCTCGCAATGACGGGTGTGGGTTGCGTGGGTTGCAATGACTCACTCTCTCCGTCATTGCGAGGCCCTTCTTGGGGCCGTGGCAATCCAGGTTTTCATCTCCGATGGGTCTATACAGTTTATCAAGAGAGAAAGATAAGGTTTTGGTTTCCCAAAACCTTATCACGGATGCGAGACAACCGCATCGCAAAACGAGAACTACTGTTCGCGAGGGGGGTATTTTGCGTTAAGACTCCAAATCCATCGCACATCATTTTCATTTGGTTGGCTATCATATTCCTCAGGCTTTTGGTTGCAAGAAAAATGGGATTTAAAAGCTTTTAATACATTTAAAAAATGCTCATCTGGCTTAGAAGTTGGTTCAATTTTATACCCATACTCTTGTAATTGAGTAGAGAGGAATTCGATATTTACATCCCGCGGAGGGAGTTCTTTAGGAGAGTAAGTTTTAGCAACAGCTTCAACACTTTGCTCTTCATCACCAAGCCACGCTCCGACACCATAAGTACTATAAAGCTCTCCCCAGGGAAAAAGAATTCCTGGATCTTGCTTACGACCAGGAGCTATATCTGCATGCCCCACTACGTACATAGGAGGAATGTTATGTTTTCTAACAATTGCTTGGCTTAAAAGTCCTAAAGAATGGATTTGAGCTGGGTCAAAAGGGTACCATACCCTAGCTTGACCTGGGGAATCTGTGAACCCTTTGTTGACATTTTCAATGCCGATGGAAGTTCCATTTAAGTTATTAATTCCTCGCCAGCTGCTTACGCCTGCATGCCAGGCTCTTTCATCATCGGGCATCATCCTTATTACTTGCCCTCCGGAGATACCTAGAGCATCATCTGTCTCTGTAATAACATAGCTGGCACTAACACGGCCATCTGGAATGTTTTTAGTAAACAAATCAAGAGTTTCAGGAGTATTGCATACAGTATAATGCATTACCAAGCTTTCAATACGCGTGAAGCTTCCTTCTGGTCGATCATCAAAATGATTTCTGTTTCCTTGAGCAGGTGAAAAAGGAGGGAGATTATATCCCTTCAATTCTGATGTAAATTTTTTCGGGGTTAACTTTAGACCAGTAAGTTCGTTTATACGATTCACAAAAGGATCAGGGCTAATTTGAGCATCTTCCATACCGTTGCAAGGCGTTAATATTGTTGTGATAATTAGAGATAACACGATAGGTGGTAATATTTTTACTTTCATGACGATTTACTCCTACGTTAATGATAAAATAAGTGCTCCTTAACTACCTTTACGCTTGTACTTAATAGTATGCGCAAAGGTGGAACGTTGCGATGATACGCACCGATAATTTCTAGAGTAAAGATAAAAAAAACATGGTTTGAGTTTGTTTGGGTATCTTCCATATCTGGTTCTTCAAACCCCACAAAAAAAGACTTAGCGGAGTCAATTGCGTAGTAAGGATAAATTTTCCGCTCGAATTGCTGTTTTTTTTGCTATCATTCTTTATAGACACAACCTATAACATCCATGGGAGTGTTTATAAAGAAGGAAGATTGAAGTCATGACTGCTGTTCCATACCTAACGCCCGCTGGCATGCCTGCCACGGTTAAAGCGGGCTTTTTTACCCGCCAGGGCGGTGTTAGCCAAGGTGTTTTTGCCAGCCTTAATGTGTCTGCTGGCAAAGGCGATAAAGACAAAAACATTAAGGAAAATCGTCGGCGGATTTGTGAAACCATGGGCGTCGATCTAAAATCGATGATCACACTCAACCAAGTTCACAGCGATACTGTAATTACGGTTGAAAAACATTTAAAAACGCCTAAGAAAGGTG
>JBAWWF010000054.1:0-6439 GCA_037146895.1 Alphaproteobacteria bacterium
CGCCACGATGATCTCCTACAGCACGATGGGCTTTACGCAAAGATGTGGCGTCGCCAACAAAAAAAGCAGTAGGAAGTCGTTAATTACTGCACCATGAAATCTGCCAGTTGCCGTTTCAGATTTCATGGTAATTATAAATCGTACTTTTATCAATCTGCGACCGTATAAAATACTCCGCGCCCTTGACCATGTTGTTTCAGGTACTTGCCGTGAACAAGCTGATATACATGATTACGAACGGTATTGCGGTTGATACCAAGCAATTCGGAAAGTTGTACAATAGACAGCTGAGTATGGACCTGAATAGCGTTAAGAATATCTGTAGATATTTTTGATAACTTTTGAATGCGTTTAATTTCAGCGATACGCATGCTTAACAAATTCATTTGCATTTCAAGCGTCATAAAGAAGAAACTCAGCCATGGGTAAAAATTTGGCTTTTCAGATCGTAAAGTTATCTGTGTTTGCTGAAGTGCTTTGTAATAATCAGCCTTATTATCTTCAACAATATGCTCCAAAGAAACATAAGGAACATAGGAGTAATTAAATTTCAAAAGCATTAGGGTTGTTAAGATGCGCGACAATCTTCCATTTCCATCTTGAAAAGGATGGATCGCCAAAAAGACAACAATAAAAATACCAATGATGACCAAAGGGTGCCAGTCTTGCGCTAGACTCTTATCATGCCACTCTATGAGCTGCTTCATCAAAAAAGGCGTTTCAAAGGGAGAAGCAGTCTCAAATATTATCGCTTTTAACTTGCCATCAATAAATGCACCAACTGAGTTGGTTGATGTTTTATATCCTCCGCGATGTCCAACGTCTTTTTCAGTAAATTTCAGTAAAATTGAATGAAGTTGTTTGATGAAGTTTTCCGTTATATCAATCGATTCATAATTTTCAAAGATTACATCCATGACATCAGCATAACCAGCAACTTCTTGCTCATCCCTAGAACGAAAAGATGTTGTTGTCATAGATTTTAGAAAGGTCTCGATTTCCGCGTCGGTCAGAGTCACGCCTTCGATTCTGGTTGATGCGCCGATGCTCTCAATGGTTGCTGTATATTTTAGTGAAGATAACCTGTCTGGAGCTAGCATCTGTATTGCTTTCCATGTTCCATTAAATTCGTCAATGCGCTTAATTTTTGAAAGCAAGTGCATTGGTATGGTCAGCTGGTCATATTCAAAACTAAGCATCGAGCTACATCCAATTGTTAATCCATTTATGATCCAATTATAGCTGCATTAGGGGTGGATATCCATTTATTAATCCAATTATGATCCAATTAAGGGCTTGAAAAATAATAAACTGTGCATTTGTTCAATGACTTATAAATAGAAGAAGAAATGTGTGTGTTAATTTTTTCAAGCCCTAAGGTCCGCAAATCGCTATGCGTAAACAGCTTCTTCTTCAGGATAAATCGCCTCGCCGTCCTCTATTTGTCGCTGCCACAGGTGCGCGTAGTGACCTTGGCGGTTAAGTAACTCTTGATGAGTGCCCTGCTCAATGATACTTCCACGATCCAGGACAATAATCTGATCGGCATGCATAACCGTTGATAATCTGTGGGCAATGACTAGTGTCGTAGCACCAATGGCTGCTTCATTAAGGCTTTTTTGGATTTCTCTCTCTGTGTGCGTATCAAGAGCAGAGGTTGCCTCATCAAAGATAAAAATAGCCGGCTTCTTTAACAAACAACGGGCAATGGCAACGCGCTGCTTTTCGCCGCCAGAAAGTTGCAAGCCTCGCTCACCAACAAACATCTGATACCCTTGGGGCAATGATTCGATGAAAGAATGAATGCCTGCGGCTTTTGCTGCGGCGATGAGCTCTTCCTTAGACGCTCGCAAGTTACCATAATGGATGTTGGTATAAATCGTTTCATTAAAAAGCGTAGTATCCTGAGGGACAAGACCTATCGGTGCTCGCAACGATTCAAGCGTAACGCTTTGAATATCTTGCTCATCAACCAAAATGCGGCCTTGTTGTGGCTCAAAAAAACGTAACAATAGATTGGAGATTGTTGATTTACCTGCGCCCGTCGCTCCGACAATCGCAACCTTTTGCCCAGGGTAAATCGTGAAAGAGACATCCTGTAAGATTGGACGCTGATCATAAGCGAAACTCACATTCTCAAAGCGAACCTGACCGTCCTTGATCTGTAACGTCGCAGCATTGAGCTGATTAACAATCGTTGGTTTTATGGAAAAAAGGCCTAGAACCTGGCGTAAGTTATTGCCAGCTTCTGCCATTTCTCCCAGCACCATCCCCATCCAAATAAGTGGACCGGCAATCTGAAGAAGATACGCATTGATCATCACCACATCGCCTAAGCTTAAGTGCGCATGGTACACATCCCACACAGACATAGCCGTGACCAGACCAACAGCTAAGGACGTCGTGCCGCTATGCCAGATAAACATACCGATCATAGTGTTTTCTTTTTTTGTGCTTAGTTTTTCGCGTTGTTTCAAGATATCCGCGTAACATTGTTCTTCGTAGTCGCGATTATTAAAGACATGAACGGCCTGAAAATTAACCAAACTATCTAAACCTTTAGCACCCGCTTGGTTGTCAGCATCATTAGCTCGATCTTGCAACAGCGAATAACGTCGCCACATATAAACGGTCATGCTTACATAAAGAACGCCAGATCCAAAAATGAGTGCCACATACCGCCCCCCATACTCTAGCCCAAGAATGGTAACTGCACTGACGATTTCAATAGCTAGTGCTGTAAAGTAAAAAATGAGCGTCATTGTAAAGCGGAAGACACTGTGATTAACGCGACTAAGTATTGTATTAATAGCACCAGCGCGGCTCTTCAGATGGAAACTCAGCGGCAGTTTTTGTAAATGGCAAAAGATATTATGCTGAAGAGTATTGGCTATATTATAAAAATTCTTTGTTACAATAAGTTCTTGGGACTGCCAAGTCATTTGTCGCAGAAAATGAATCAGAGCATAGGCCGCAACTGCTACAACCACAGTTGTTGTAAGGGTTGCGGCATGTAAGCTATTAACCAGATTTTTAAAAGCAATGGGTACTAACAGGCTCAAAGTAATGGTTATGAGAGAAAGACTTAATGCAGAGATGAGGCGAACACGTAAGACAAAAGTACCCGCTTCGCCCGACTTTGGCCAAAGCCGCCGCAATATTTCTTTTGTCATCACCGTAAAAGATGGCAATAAAAGTGATGTTTTCGATATCTTGTTCATTAAAATTCACCCTCCCCTAATTTAGGGATGATTCTTAATACTAGCAAGCGATTTTTAGGAAGTAATCACTAACATATGATCTTACCACCCGACTGAATTTATGTGATTCCATAATTTAACCTGAGTTCGGGATAAAAAAGAAAGCCATAAGACGTGCCCCACTGTCATACCGGACGATAAGATTTTCTAAAGGACTCACGATGTTCGTCCAAGAAAATCTAATCTCCGGCATGACAAGTATGAGATAGCACCTCACTTTTAAGCTTTTTTTATCCCGAACTGAGGTTATTTTAGATGTTATTTAAATTACGTCGGGTGGTAAGAAGCTATAGGTCTTCCTCTCCTAATAGAATAGTTCCTTCAAATATGGAATTCAGAGTCCATGCGTGAAAGCTTTGATAGGACAGCACAATGTCTATAACCTCTGATTTTAGAGATGTTGCAGCTTCAACCCCACACTTCCAGCAATTTCGCGCAAATCCAGCATTTTTATCCGAACACAGTTCCCATGGGGGAAAATGGCATTTGTTAAAATAGGCTAGAAGGACCTTTATGGACCCTTGGTCAAAACAATCCATTATTCCGTGGTGGTATTTCCAAACACCTCCCTTAACTGAGGATGCGTGGGGAGTTACAAATATTTCTTAAAAAGGAATGTTCATGATTTATCCTCTTCACTGCCACACAATACAACTCGGCTGGTATCCGTCAAGAGTATTGACAAATTTTGAAAAAACTAATACATAACTAAATATAAAATAACGGTAATTTAAATGTTTGTATTTGATTAAAATTTAAGCTAAGGGTAGGGTCTTTACTTAAATTTACGCAAATGGCTGCAATTAGTTTAAGGAAACACATGATTATTTGTTTTTTATTTGGTTAAGTTTAAATCCTTATAAGGAGGTAATTCGCATGTTTAAAAATAATTTATCAATGTATTTAGCTACAATATTTCTTTTTTCTGTATCTTATGCGGCGGAAGGTCCCGACGCTGTGGGACACGAGAAAAGGAAGGATCATCAACTTACTAAATCAACTATTACGGTAGGATGTTACCAAGAAGCATGTCTCATCCGCGGTGGGTATGGCATAATAGCAAATGGCTTAATACCTACGATAGGGGAATCTGTTGCTTTGCATAACCATCCCGGCGTTACTGTCGATTTGTTGCCTAAGGCACAAAAAGCTCCAGCAGGTCAAAAGCATTATAAGATGGATTTTTTATCTATGAAAATTCCCGAAAAAAAAGTTAGCTATTTGATGTTAGAGCAAATCCCTACTATAAAACACGACCCTACACGAGGTGAACAGGAAATAGACTATGGGTTTATGCCCAAGTTCATTAAAAAGAGTAGATTACTTCTCCACCCTGGTAAAGGGAGGATTATTATTCATGTAACATCGGATGTTATCTATGCTAGGTCTGAGGAAGGAGTGCGGATCCTACAGCAAATGAACCCTTTTATTCTTTGTTACGAGCCGAAGCTAATCAGAGAAATCAACCAGGCTATTCCTTCTGGGCACTCAAATAGTAATCCACTGTTATCTGAGGCAATCTCTTTTTACAATCAAAAGCTGGAAAAGGCTTTTCGTGATTCCAGACTTCCAGATTCATTCACGGCAAAATCACGGCAACAATACGCATTTAGCCACGCTAATCAGTGGGAAACTCAACAAGGCCCCAGTGAAATGCATGCTGGATGGGGGAGCGTCGTGAGACTATATTCTCTTTTTGAAGGAAAAGAAAGAATGGTAAACTACTTACAAAATCATTGGTTTCACGATATAACAGCTGAGTGGCTTGAGAGAGGGAAACATCCCTATAACACGAGTTCCGGTTTCTTTTTGACAGGCTTTGCTGATGGTGTTAACGATATTGTTAAAAAAGTTACCCCTATTTTTAATAGCATTACTTCTTTCAATGAAGCATTAATTTTAAATTGTGCGGGTTCAGGCTATTTGAGACAAAAGTAGACTCTCTGACAAGGTATTATTAATGTACTGCATAGGAGTAAGTCCTTTCAAGTTACGATGAGGTCTGTAGGTATTATATTTCTCTACAGCTTTGGTTAATTGTGCCTGTATGCCTCGGACAGAATCTTCTAGCAGGTCCTTCCGGTTGTAGAATTCTTCACGAAAGGTTCTGTTTCCTCGTTCTACTCCCCCATTATATGTTGGTTTGCTGGGTGGCAGCACCATGAGCGGAACCTCAAGATCTTTACAGGCATCCTCAAACTCAGCCATAAACTCCGATCCACCGTCCACTTGGATAGAGAGTACCGTGAAAGGTGCTTGCTTCATAAATTCAAGGAGAAAGCGCTTTGCAGAAGATGCTTTAGCGTCTGTATAAACGTTCGCACAGATGTACTTGGATTTCCTTTCCCATGCCTGAAAGTGCTTGAAGGTAATACCGTTTTTTGTAACCGTCATATGATCTATTTGTACACGCTCACCAAGTTCCATCGTTTTGTAATCTTTATAACACCATGGTTGTGCATGCTTTTTAAAAACACGTTTTCGTTTTGTGCGCAGGGCTGAGGGTGATTTTGTAACGAGACCTTTTTCTTTCAAATGCCCTAAGATGCGCCCTACGGTGCTTTGGCTTATTTTTGTGGCATGATCACGTTTAAGGATGATGGCAATTTTTTCTCTTCCATATGTTGGATTTTCACGTCTGATTTTAAGGACGAGTTGCTTTTCAGCTTCTCCCCATTTTGGTTTATTGAGTTTCTTGGGTTTTTTTGATGGCGGTAAAATTCCTTTGTCCAGGTTTTTGAGGATTTTCTTTTTTCGGTAATAGGTAGCACGGCTAATGCCAGCGATGTCTTGAATAACCTTGGTTTCTACTTTCTTTTTGTTTAGCTTGTCCCACACAAGGACAGGTTTTTCATATTTTTTTCGATAGATGTCCAAACATTCTTGTGTACGTGAGTAGGCATAAAGCCTATAAATATTCTTGTGCAGTCCTTTAATTTGCATAGGAGGTCTCCTAGTTAGGTTCGTTTTTCAAACCCTATCTTCGAGACCTTTTTTTGTTTTTTCAATGGCCTCTCCCCCAGAGCTATTTAAGAGCATGCTCTTAAATAGCTCTGGGGGAGAGGCCCGTAATAGCACCGAAATGGGCTATTTGAAAAGTCTCACTTCTATCTGAACCCGGACACAACAAACGTAATCGGCTCAAAAAACAATGAATCTTGAGCCGATTAAGTGCTATA
>JBAWWF010000055.1:0-6398 GCA_037146895.1 Alphaproteobacteria bacterium
TTGCCGCCTAAAATCTCTGAACCTATATGCACTAAATCAACAGCACTTACCTGTGTAGTTAGATCGTTTGTCACACCAATAACCAAGGAAACTTTGCCCTCACAAGCACTTGCAACAATAACAATCCCTGAGCGAATCTTATGCTTTAAGCTGTCAACGAGAGGCTTCAATTCCTTTGCGGGAAGGTCATGAAAAATCCTGGAGGCTACCTGGAAAGAGCCAATTTGTTCGCAAGCTTCCTCGTCAGTAGCGGTATTACTGCCGCGCAAAGCGAGCTGCTGCCGCAGTTCCGCAACCTGTCGCTCAAAATCGCGTCTTTCTTTGATCAGTCCCTCAAGACGCCCATAGAAATTATCCGGTGTTGTTTTCAAAAGAGCTATCGCGCGGTCAAACTGTTCTTCGCGTTGGTTAATATCCTCAAGAGCGCCCAGGTTTGTCTTAGCAGAAATTCGCCGCACACCTGCGGCAATGCCTGCTTCCGTTGTAATCTTAAAAAACCCGATGTCTCCAGTACGGGCAACGTGCGTTCCGCCGCAAAGCTCAACCGAGAAAGGCTCTTGGGCTTGCCACTCTCCCATACTTAAAACGCGCACCTCATCCCCATAACGCTCACCAAACAATGCCATAGCTCCAGAAGCAATTGCCGCATCCGGTGACATGATCTCCGTCTTGATTACATGATTCTCGCAAATAAATTGATTAACCAACTGCTCAGTGCGTGTAAGTTCGGCGGCTGTCAGCGGCTGATTATGCGCGAAGTCAAAACGCAAAAGCTCCGGTGCTACAAGAGAACCCTTTTGCATAACATGGTTGCCCAGCACATGGCGCAACGCCGCATGCAAGAGGTGAGTAGCCGAATGATTGGCGCGTAAGCTATTGCGGCGGGTGCCGTCAACCATGAGCTTGAGTACTTCACCTACCTTAACCGTTCCAGAGAGAATCTTGACATGATGTACGGTCAGCTTTCCCAGCTTTTTTTTGGTATCGAGCACCTGAATTTTGGCATGTGCTGATTCAATAACGCCAGTGTCGCCCATCTGCCCGCCAGACTCACCATAAAAAGGCGTCTGGTTGGCGAGTAGGTAAAGCTCTTGTCCCGCATCTGCTTTTTCAACAAGCTGGTCTTTGAGAACCAGAGCAACCGCTATGCCTTCCGCCTGAGTTGAGTCGTAACCAAGGAATTCTGTTGTCCCTTTATCCTGTAGGATATCAAACCAAATGGGCGCGTCTTTTGTTTCCCCAGAACCAGCCCAGGAAGCGCGAGCTTGAGCGCGTTGCTGCTCCATGGCCTGGTTGTAGCTATCCGTATCCACGGTGCGCTGCGATGCTTTCAAAACATCTTGAGTTAAATCGAGAGGGAAACCATAGGTATCGTATAGCTTAAAGGCAACCTCTCCACTCAGTGGTGTACCCGCTGGCAGCGTGCTCGTCGCCTCTTGCAAGAGCTTCAGGCCGCGCCCCAGGGTTTCACGGAATCGCTCTTCTTCATTCCTCAGGACAGAAATAATTTGCGGCTCAGCCTGCACGAGCTCTGGGTAAGCTGTGCCCATAACTTGCGAAAGGGCCGGCACCAGTTGCCAAAGCAAGGGCTCCTTGGTGCCTAAGAGGTGGGCATGGCGCATGGCGCGGCGCATGATGCGTCGCAGTACGTAGCCGCGGCCCTCGTTTGCGGGCAGAATGCCTTCCGCAATCAAAAAAGCCGAAGCACGTAAATGGTCAGCAATCACGCGATGTGATTGAATGCCGTTCGCGTTTTTGCTTAGGTCCATGCTGGTTTCGATGAGGAATTTAAAAAGATCGGTCTCGTAGTTATTGTGCGCACCCTGGAGGACCGCACTAATACGTTCCAACCCCATGCCAGTATCTATAGATGGTTTCGGCAAAGGAACGCGGGTCCCATCGGCCATTTGGTCGAACTGCATGAAGACCAGGTTCCAAACCTCGATGAAGCGATCACCGTCTTCATCGGCACTACCTGGTGGTCCGCCTGGAATGCCTTCGCCATGATCAAAGAAAATCTCAGAGCACGGACCGCAAGGGCCAGTATCGCCCATAGACCAAAAGTTATCGGTGGTTGGAATGCGAATAATGCGACTGTCGGAGATGCCGGCTATCTTGCGCCATAGTGCAGCCGCTTCCTCATCCTCTGAATAAACAGTAACCAGAAGACGGTCTTTCGGTAGTTGCATCTCTTGCGTGATGAAAGTCCATGCTGCTTCAATGGCAACATCTTTAAAATAGTCACCAAAAGAAAAATTCCCCAGCATCTCAAAGAAGGTATGGTGGCGCGCCGTATAACCGACGTTTTCTAGATCATTATGCTTGCCGCCTGCCCGCAAACACTTTTGCGATGAGACCGCCCGCGGGTGCGGTGGATTCTCGAGGCCTGTAAAAACATCTTTGAACTGCACCATTCCGGCAGTGGTAAACAATAGCGTTGGGTCATTGCGAGGTACAAGTGAGCTTGAAGCCACAACCTTGTGGTCACGTGCCTTGAAAAAGCTAAGAAAAGCAGTGCGAATTTCAGCTAGATGTTTCATATTGGCGGTTTCTCTCTGAATTTGATCGTAATATTTTTCACCTATTATGTGACGGATTGTAGCATAAAGCCACATACCCTAGGGAGAGAAAAGATGGACCTACCCAGGTTGTCATCCTCGGGGTTGACCCGAGGATCTAAGAGATGGTGATTGTCCCAGATTCTCGGGTCAATCCACGGGTCAAGCCCGAGGACAGGCCCGAGAATGACAGCGGTGGAGTGTGGATAACCTGGGGAGTTACGTAAATCCTCAACAATTTTCCGTGTATCGCTTCATTCCTTTTACGCAACTTCCGCTAACGTTGTTGATTCATTTCCCCCAATCATCGCGTCAGCAACTGTGCCAGAATTAGCACGGATCGCCCTTTCGATTGTGGCGGTGATCTCTGGATTCTCCTTTAAGAAAGTGCGTGTTGCTTCACGTCCTTGACCTAGGCGTTGAGTGTTATAGGAATACCAAGACCCTGACTTTTCAATGACGTTAGCTTTAACACCAAGGTCAATAAGCTCGCCCGTCTTGGAGAAGCCCTCGCCATACATGATGTCCAAATCAACAACCCTAAATGGTGGTGCCATCTTGTTCTTAACGACCTTAATGCGAGTTTGGTTGCCAACGACCTGATCACGATCTTTAATCGCACCAATGCGGCGAATATCAAGGCGCACCGAGGCATAGAACTTCAAGGCATTGCCACCAGTTGTTGTCTCAGGATTACCAAACATGATACCGATTTTTTGACGGATCTGGTTGATAAAGATAACCATGCAGCCTGTTTTAGAGATTGATCCGGTAAGCTTACGCAAGGCCTGGCTCATCAAACGCGCTTGTAGACCCATATGGCTATCACCCATTTCTCCCTCAAGCTCTGCTTTGGGGACTAGGGCGGCCACGCTGTCGATAACCAGGACATCAATAGCACCGCTGCGCACCAATGTGTCGGCAATCTCTAACGCTTGCTCACCTGTATCCGGTTGAGAAATCAGCACCTCATCCAAATTAACTCCAAGCTTCTTGGCATAACCTGGATCAAGAGCATGCTCTGCGTCAACGAAAGCGCAGGTACCACCAGCTTTTTGCGCTTCGGCAATTACATGCAGAGCCAGAGTTGTTTTACCGGACGATTCTGGTCCAAAAACCTCAATGACGCGGCCTTTGGGTAAGCCGCCTATACCTAAAGCGATGTCGAGTCCTAACGATCCAGTAGAGACGACATCGATTTCAATAGTGTTATCTCTCTGACCGAGACGCATTACAGATCCTTTGCCAAAGGAACGTTCAATCTGGGTCAGTGCAGCTTCAAGTGCTTTTTGGCGATCAGCACGTGGATATGTATCATTACTCATTGGGGTACCCTCTTATAAAAAGCAAGCGTGACAACGCTTATCTAATTTTTAACATTTCTCTAGCAAAAGACGCCAGCTTTTTAAATCCAACGGACATCATCATTAGCGACTTTTCAGATGGGATCGTAAACACAATGTGCACAGATAGCAACCCTGTTTTATTCAAAAAAAATAAAAAAACATTCAGGGCTGTTGGTTCTAAGGTTAAGGCCCTGGATTGCCGCGGCTGCTAATGCAGCCTCGCAATGACGAATGGAGCACAAACACCCGATACGTCATTGCGAGCGAAGCGTGGCAATCCAGGAATCTTTTATCCTCACGGTGTTTGAGCATGACATGAATAGTTACTTCTATAATAAGCTATGGCGCAGGATTAAGAACGATACATGAAAATCCGTGGGAGCGGAATTTAGCACACTGCTTAATGCCATCTTCGCGTTTCGTAAACGGACCAAAAAGAACGCGACAAACGCTCGCATCACCATCCACTTTCTGGATAGTGGACTTGAGTTTGCCCCCAGAATTAGTAAGCAATTCTGGGTAAGTGCGGCGGATACGCTCTAGTTCTTTTCTAGCCGCATCCTCGCTAGCAAGAGTTGCAACTTGAATGCGGTGCGTTTTTGTGGACAATGCGCTAACCGCTACTGGTTTTTTTGCAGTATTTACCTTTTTATTCTGTTGTAGCTCCCCATCAATGATCTCATCAATAGACGTATCTGGTTTTTGTTGTGGTGCCGCAGGCTGCATTTGCGGGGCCATCACCATTCCAGGATGCGGCGGCGGTTGCTGCCCCACCATCTGTCCATTAGCCATCTGCTGTTGTTGCATGGGCTGTTGCTGCTGCATCGGCTGCTGTTGCCCATAACCAGCCGGAGCCATTTGTTGCTGAGGATGGGGTGCTTGTTGCGGCTGCTGCGGATAAGGCACTTGCTGCTGCTGTGGTTGCTGCTGTTGCTCGTATCCCCCATATGGTTGCTGCTGAGGAGGGGGAGCATATTGCTGTTGCTGCTCATACCCATAGGCTGGCTGTTGTTGTGACTCTCCCGTTTGCTGTGGTCCATAAAAAGGCTGCTGTTGCGGCGTAGCCATGGGTTGCTCAGGTTGCGGTAACAGTCGCTCAACCGGCTGCTGTGATTCAGGGCTTAAGCGGTTATAAACTAAGCGATCTTGATAAGGAACTTGCAGGCCACCTGGATGATCAGGCCTTGATTTATAAGGATTAGGATCTGCATAAATCAATGGTGGAGATTCGGAATGCGGTGCGGAAATCCAGCGAAAGGCCAGCCATGAGAATGTCGCAATAACGAGGATGCTTGCGGTAATTAAAATAAAGCGGAGTGGCGAGGAGTGGCGCGCGCCGCGATAATCGTCGTATAGACGCTCTTCCCGCCAGAAAGAAAGTTCGCGTGGGTGCATATCTTCAACGCCTGCGCTATGCTGACCCTGACCCTGACCCTGACCCTGCCATTGCTCTTGGGAGCGGTAGTGCTGCTGCTGTTGCTCACCCTCTTCATGCCAGTTATTCTCTGGTTGATGTGAGGTGAACAACCGCGGTTCAGGCTGTCCTTCATCCCTATCTTGCTCATAAGGAGAGGGGGGGCGCTGCGAGCGATTAGCGGAACGATTACGAAAAATAGACATTAATGCATCTCCTGAACTGGTTCAATTCCCAGCAATAGTAATCCATTAGCAATAACGGAAGCTACAGCTTGCACAATACCAAGCCGTGCATGTGAAAGATCAGGAGCCTTGTCATCGATAAACCGTAATTGTATATCGTCTTTACCCTTGTTCCATAACCCATGAAAACTTGCCGCCACGGCAGACAAGTAGTTGGCAATGCGATGCGGTTCACGAGTCATGGCAGCGTTCTCCACCTGTCTTGGCCACTCAGCTAATTGTCTTATAATCGCTAACTCTGCAACGTCGGTCAAGAGATCGTAATGGTCGGTTGCAAAACTTGGCCACAACACGTGCGCATGGCGTAAAACCGAGCAAGCTCGCGCATGCGCATATTGAACATAGAAGATAGGGTTGTCGCGCGATTGCTCAAGAACCTTCGCAAAATCAAAATCTATGGTCATATCATTGCGGCGTGTAACCATCATAAAGCGCGTTGCATCACGACCAACCCGGTCGATAACATCGCGCAAACTTACAAAAGTACCAGCACGCTTGGACATCTTTAATGGTTGTCCATTCTCAGAAAGATTAACCAACTGGGTTATTTTAATTTCAGAGGAACCACGACCTTGGGTTACAGCAGTAACGGCAGCCTCTAGGCGTTTGACGTAACCACCATGATCTGCACCAAGGATTGTTATCATCTGAGGAAAACCCCGTCGAAACTTATCGACATGGTAGGCAATATCACCTGCGAAGTATGTCCAGCTCCCATCCGATTTCTTTAGAGCACGATCAATATCATCGCCATATGTTGTTGAACGAAAAAGCGTTTGTGGCCGCTCTTCCCAATCTTCAATGGTGTGTCCTTTGGGAGGGGGGAGGGTGCCAA
>JBAWWF010000056.1:0-6354 GCA_037146895.1 Alphaproteobacteria bacterium
CTTTGCTGTAGGCGCGGCAAAAGCCAGCGGATCATCACCACGTTGAGAATAATGAAACAAACAGCTAACCAAAATAGCTGCCCAATATACGGTGCTGG
This sequence comes from Alphaproteobacteria bacterium, assembly GCA_037146895.1. GTDB lineage: Bacteria > Pseudomonadota > Alphaproteobacteria > Paracaedibacterales > JBAWWF01 > JBAWWF01. The sequence continues at coordinate 99 of JBAWWF010000056.1, forward strand.
ATCAAACTGTGGCATATGCTAACTCCGAAAATTGATTATCATTGTCAACTATCCAGTTATGTTCTTGCTAAGAAAGAGCCTGGATTGCTTCGCTGCGCTCGCAATGACGAACAGGGCTTTCATTGTAGCTCCACGCCATCATTGCGAGATAATATAGAAAGCGACCAACAGAGCTAATAGTGCGATGGATTCGGTGAGTGCCGCACCAATAAGCCCAACAGGAAGTATGTCTTTCTTTGCTGAAGGGTTGCGCGCAATGGCCTCCACAAGCTTAGAGAATATATTACCAAGGCCAATACCAACACCAAGACACGCGATCATGGCCAGGCCGGCACCCAACATTTTTGCAGCAGCTACGTCCATTATTTTCTCCTTACCTCAATGCATGTTAATCGCATCGTTTAGGTAGATGCATGATAATATCGTAAAGACATATGCTTGAAGAATACAGATAAATATTTCAAAAACTGTTAGCAAAACATTAATGGCGATTGGAAGTGCAGCCAATGGGAAAAATGTCGTCGAGGCACATGCAATGGCAAAGCCTGCGAATATTTTCATCATTGCGTGTCCTGCCACCATATTCGCAAATAGTCGGACAGAAAGAGTAATTGGTCTGGCGCAATAGGAAATTAACTCAACTGGCACTAAAAGGGGAGCAACGTAAATCGGCACATCCTCGGGGAAAAACAATCGTAAATAATGGGTTCCGTGTTTGATAAAGCCAATAATGGTGACTGCAATGAAGATGCTAAAGGCTAGACCAAAGCTAACCACGACTTGGCTTGTGAAGGTAAAGCTATAGGGCAGCATACCTAGTAAATTGCCGGCGGCAACAAAAAGAAAGATCGAAAACACATAAGGGAAAAAAGGAAGAGCTTCCTCGCCCACATTGCTGCGTAACGTATCGGTTATAAAGTTATAGACGGATTCTAAAACAACCTGAGTGCGGCTGGGAATTTCCGTTTTTGGATTAACCCCAAAATAAAACAACGCTATCAGTAGTGTTGTGGCTATTGCCATAAAGAGAGCGGAGTTTGTAAAAGAAATATCGTGCCCAAACAAATGTAAAGGAACTATGGTCTGCACCATAAACTGATGCATTGGGTCGGTCATCATAGCCCTCCTTCCTTTGTACTATCGTAACTATTCAGCCTCTGCCTTTACTGAGGTCAATATACCATATTATTTATATTCAATAAATCTACAATCGGCTCACTCTGGCAAGAGTCAGAACTCTGACTTCGGCGGCACCTTGTTTTAGTAATACCTTAGCGCACTCTGTCAGGGTTGCTCCCGTTGTAAAAACATCGTCAATTAATAGAATGCGGCTACCTTGCACAGCATCCTTTTTAGAAGGCGGAACCCGAAAAGCACCACGCACGTTGGTAAATCGTTGTTTTTTACTGCCAGATCCTTGTGGTGGCGTTGCTTTTTTGCGTCTTAGCCAACTGGTATGGCAGGGAATGTCGACCGTGCGAGCAATGGCTTGCGCTAAAACACTCGCTTGGTTGTAACGTCGCATGAAAAGACGTCGCCAATGGAGGGGTACAGGAACCAAAGCGGTTATAGAGGAAAAGAGATCCGCTTTTTTTCCTGCTTCTGCCATCCACAGAGATAGCCTGGGAGACAAGTCAAGGGCGTCACCATGTTTAAACCGTAGGATCAGTGGTTTAATACCTTCATCATAACGAAATACAGCCGTTGCTTTTGTAAAGAGAGGGGGTTTACGCAAACAGCTCCCACAAATATATTGATCATCCGCCGCAAAGGCAAAGGGCCAGCCACATAAACAACATTGAGGTGCGCTGATAAAAGTAAGTCGTGCCCAGCAGCCACTACAAAGAGTATGCGAGGTGGACACATTTTCTCCACAACGTAAACATCGCGGTGGCAAAAGGCTATCGATAACGTGTTGGCACAGAGAAGATAATTTCATGCCTACCAAAAATACGAATAATCCAGGCGACGTCAAGCAGAAATGCAATTTTATTATAACTGCCCAGGTTGTCATCCTCGGGCTTGACCCGAGAATCTAAGAGATGGCGGTTGCCCCAGATTCTCGGGTCAAGCCCGAGAATGACAGCGGTGGAGTGTAGACAACCTGGGCAGTTACATTTTATTAATTTTCTCTGAAATACTTTTGCGAAGGTAGCAGCAGTTTGGTTTACACAATGCTTATAGCTAGCGCATGAAAAAAATATATACTGTTTTTCTCTTGACATTATGAATAAATAACCTATAATGATTACCAACAAGCCCACTACGCCTCTCGAAGAAGCGCACCAAGTGGGTATTTTTATGGGCACAAGAATAATGATTAAAAAACCGCTCTGCTTTGAAAAACCACCTCTTTCCATTTCTGACCAGATAAACTTACTCCGCATTCGTGGGCTTAGACCAAAAGAAAGATTCATTGAACATTATCGTAACAAATATTCTTATCCAGAGCTTCCCCCTTCATGGATGATCTTTGAAACTCTTAGTTTTGGGGATATATCCGTTCTTTTTAAAAACTTGCTAGGGTGCCATAAGAAGCAAATTGCCAACTCTTTTGATCAGGACGACAAAATACTATCATCTTGGATGCATTCTTTGTGTTTTTTAAGGAATTTATGTGCTCATCATTCACGAATATGGAACCGTGAAATGAGCATAACTCCAAAAATAGCAAAACGTCATCAATTCATCCAAACTTTAGGGAAAAACCACTATTTTTTTGGTATTGCGGTTGTAATCAAAATTATTCTCGATAAGATAGACTCTGAGAACTCTTGGGATTTTTTATTAACTGCATTGATCAAAGAGTTCCCAAATATTAATACTGCCCACATGGGTTTCCCACAAGAGTGGCAAGGGGCAATTTCCGAGCTTGAGCCACAGCAAAGAGTCGAAATATATGAAAAAGTTTTATCTGGTTGACGTTTCTGGCTTTATTTTCCGCGCATATCACGCACTACCGCCGATGCGCCGCCAAGACGGCCTCCCTGTGGGCGCAGTTTTTGGCTTTTGCACAATGCTTATGCGCCTCCAGGATGAGTGCCGTCGTGACGACAGCGTTGGTTTGCTCGCCGCCATTTTTGATGCCGGACGGCGCACCTTCCGCAATGACATTTATCCAGAATATAAAAGCCATCGCCCACCTCCACCAGAGGATTTAATTCCACAGTTCCCCTTGGTCCGTGAAGCGTGTCAAGCTTTGAGTGTGGTTGGGATCGAACAAGAAGGTTTTGAGGCAGATGACCTCATAGCCAGCTACGCCAAAGCAGGCATTGCTGCAGGTTATACGGTTGTTGTCGTGTCTTCGGACAAAGATTTGATGCAACTGGTGCGTCCTGGCATAACTCTGCTTGATCCCATTAAAAATCGTTCCATTGATGTGCCCGAGGTTTTAGAGAAATTTGGGGTGCCGCCTGAAAAAGTTATCGATGTCCAGGCACTCGCCGGCGATTCTTCCGATAACGTGCCAGGCGTACCTGGCGTTGGACCAAAGACCGCAGCAGAGCTGATCAAAACCTATGGGGATCTGGAAACTGTTTTAGCTCGCGCTGGGGAGATCAAGCAACCCAAGCGTCGCGAGGCTCTTCTAGCCAATGCGGAGCTTGCGCGCATCTCGAAGCAGCTTGTCACCTTACGCGATGATGTGCCGCTGCTGCATTCCCTAGAATCCCTGTACTTACAGAACATTGACCCCATGCGTTTGCGTGATTTTCTGATGCAACAGAACTTTCGCAGTCTTGTTACACGGCTGGATAATGCAAAGCCCGCACCATCGGTCCTCGGGTCAAGCCCGAGTACAGGTCAGAAAGTGACAGTCCCTCAAGGGCCGGAAACCATCACAACACAAAAGGCCCTGCAATCTTGGGCCCAGCGTGGACTGCAAACGTCGGTTGTTGCCATCTCGTTGACCAAGGAAGATATCTCGCTAGCGTTTGCGCCAGGTGTTTCCTGCCATATCCCTCTGGATACAATTGCGCAACCACAGCTCTTGCCCTCAAACAAGCTCTCTCCGCAACAAGCATTGCTGGCTCTAGGCCCCTTGTTGCGCGATCCAGCGATCTTGAAAGTTGGGCATAATCTCAAAGATGATTTAAGGGCGTTAGAGCGTTATGATGTCGCCATTGCCCCTTATGCAGATACGATGCTGATGTCTTATGTGCTGAACGCTGGCAAGCACACCCACGGCCTTGATGAATTAACCATGCGTTACCTTAATCATAAAGCTGTTGTCGGAGAAAAAGCTGATCTAATCCTCAAACTTTACGAGCTCTTTCATAAGGAGTTAGCGAAAAATCAGGTAGCAAGCGTGTACGAGATGATCGAGCGACCGTTGATTCCAGTTATTATTGCGATGGAACGTGCGGGTATCGCGGTTGATCAACGCCTGTTGCATAGTCTTGGCCAAGAATTCGACCAAGGTCTTAGCGAGCTGGAAAAGCAAATTTGGCAGAGTGCCGGACATGATTTTAATATCGGTTCGCCAAAACAGTTGGGCGTAGTGCTCTTTGACGAGTTAAACTTGCCGCAGCCCAAAAAGACCAAGACAGGCTCCTATACAACGGATGCGGATACTCTAGAAGCGTTGGCCGCACAAGGATTTACCATTGCGCAACAGGTGCTAGACTGGCGTGGTCTGGCTAAGCTCAAAACAACGTATGTGGATGGATTGCTGGCGGCAATCAATAAAACCACGGGGCGGATTCATACATCGTATTCGATGGCCGTTGCAGCAACAGGTCGTCTGTCATCGTCAGATCCGAACTTACAGAATATTCCCATCCGCACACCCAATGGGCGCAAGATTAGAGCGGCCTTTATTGCAAAACCAGGACATCAACTGCTGTCCCTGGATTACTCGCAAATAGAGCTACGCTTGCTAGCGCATGTGGCTAATGTGGATGCTCTCATCGATGCTTTCCGCCGCGGCCAAGATATTCACACGCGCACGGCGTCGGAGATCTTTGGGCTGCCGCTCGATGGCGTGGATGCAGACCTGCGGCGTAAAGCGAAAGCGATTAATTTTGGGATTATCTATGGGATTAGTGCCTATGGATTAGGGCAGCAGCTGGGAATTACGAATACACAAGCTGCAACCTATATAAAAGCTTATTTTGAGCACTACCCTGGTATTGAGGCGTACATGGAAAAGACCAAAGAGTTTGCCAGAAAGCATGGCTATGTGACGACCTTGTTCGGGAGACGGTGCTATACGCTTGGTGTTCAGGACACGAATGCTGTGGCGCGCCAGTTCGCGGAACGTCAGGCGATTAATGCTACATTGCAGGGCACCAATGCGGATATTATTAAGAAAGCAATGCTGCGAAGTCCAGGGCTCTTGCATCAACATCGGCTTAACGCCAAGCTGTTGCTGCAAGTGCACGATGAGCTAGTGTTTGAGGTGCCCGATGCAGAGGTAGCCACCACAGGATCGCTACTCCAAAAAATGATGGAATCGATTGCGGCCTTGCGGGTTCCTTTATCTGTAGGCGTCAAAGCTGGTCGCAATTGGAGCGAGGTTGAGTAAAACCTAACCTTTTATCTCATCAAATCGCCTGAATCCGCACATAGTGCTTATTTCTCTTCCATCGCAACTCTTAATAGGTTATTGATATTTATGCGAACATATTTTCTAAAATTTTAAAGAAAAATAGTTAGTCGCACACAACAATTATGATACTGAGGAATTGTCTATGGACAAAGATAATGCATTTTCTAATCAACACCAGATGAAAGCGGTTCCTATTTGGCTTGTTGGTACAAATTGGCAGCAGCATTGCGATGAAGCTGGCATTACTTGGGCGAATAATTGTGGTTTTACGGGAAGGCCTGGACAAATCGTTCTTATCCCTGATCATCTTCAACAAACAAGGCTTGTTCTTTATGTCCGTAAAAATGAAGAGTTTTGGGACTTTGCTGATCTTTCTCGTCAACTGCCGACCCCAGCAGTCTATAAGATTATGAATCCGCTCAGCGTCGAGGAAGCAACGCTCGCTGCTTTCGCTTGGTCAGCTGCAAGCTACAGCTTTGATCATTATATGACCAGAGCGAGAACTACATTTTTGCAAAGAGCGCACTCCGAAAACACTGATCTACAAAGACTTTACCCGTGGGTTGATGGAGAAACTTTAGTCAAGGAAAAGACTATGTTTCCACAACTCATTCTTCCAGAAAATGCTGATCTCATGCGGCTTTATCCATGGGTTGATGGAACCATTTTAGTGCGTGATCTGATGAACAACGGGATAACCAACCCTGG
>JBAWWF010000057.1:0-6211 GCA_037146895.1 Alphaproteobacteria bacterium
GGTCGCCCTGTTTGATGAATACCGGGGGACGGGATTGCCCGCCGGTACGCGCAGTTTGGCGTGGCGCCTGACCTTCCGGCATCCGGAGCGGACGCTCCGGGACAAGGAGATCGAAGGACGCCGCTCGCTTAGATCGCACTGTTGCATTGAATTGTCGGGACAATGGTTTAGGCGGTCTTGAGTTTCTTGTTGGAATTCCAGGAACAATTGGTGGGGCTTTGCGGATGAATGCTGGGGCCTATGGCACAGAAACCAAGGATGTATTAGTTTACGCCAATGTGCTTGACCCACAAGGAAAGTTGCACCGTCTTGAGCCTAAAGATATGGGGTTTGCTTATCGCCATTCCGCCATCCCACCGGATTGGATTTTTATCAGTGCGGTTTTAAAAGGTGAACTACGGTCGCCTGACCAAATTGAGAAGCGTATAAACGAAATTTTGCAGAAACGCGAAGAAACCCAACCGACTAAGGGGCGCACTGGAGGTAGCACTTTCAAAAACCCTGCGGATGAAAACGCTTGGGTGCTAATAGATCGTGCGGGTTGTCGTGGATTACAAAGAGGAGATGCGCAAGTTTCTGCGAAACATTGTAATTTCTTATTGAATCTGGGCCACGCATCAGCCAAAGATATAGAAGGGCTAGGTGAAGAAGTTCGCCAACGCGTTCTAGAAACAAGTGGAATTGATCTACAATGGGAAATTATACGATGGGGAATATGTTGAAACTAGATCAATGCGGTGTAAAAGACGTTTCTCCTTGGCTCACTAGCATCTGGTTCATGCAAAATGATCTATAATACTGGGCGCAAACGGGTTGTCGCCGTATTAATGGGGGGCTGGTCCTCGGAGCGCGAGGTCTCGCTTGATTCTGGGCAGGCCGTTGTGAACGCCTTGAGCCAATCTAGCTATGAACCGATTGCTATTGATGTTGACCGAGATATAGGTAAGTTGCTTCAGCAACTAACACCAAGGCCGGATGTTATTTTTAATGCCTTGCACGGTTTTGGTGGTGAGGATGGTGTGATCCAGGGACTCCTTGAATCACTGCATATACCTTATACGCATTCCGGCGTTTTGGCCTCGGCCTTGGGGATGGACAAGGTTACATCACGTGAGCTTTTCATAAAGGGGGGAATGCTGGTTCCACTGTCGCGCTTGGTGAGCCATGCGGATTTTATGAGAGCGTTGCCGTTTCCCTTGCCTTTTGTGATTAAACCAAGGTTTGAGGGTTCAAGTCGTAGTGTCTGTATTCTCGAAACAACAAAAGATTATGATGATCTTTGTCAAAATTGGCCCTATGGCGATGAAGCTCTCGTGGAGGAATACTTGAGCGGCCGCGAGATTCATGTTGCCGTAATGGGAGATCGTGCTTTGGGAGCCATCGAAATAATCCCCAAGAAGCAGTTTTATGATTATGAGGCGAAGTATACCGATGGTTGTGCAGATCACATTATGCCAGCTCCGATTCCTGGCCAAGACTATCAAAAGGCCCTCGATCTAGCACTGCGGGCGCATCAGTTGTTGGGGTGTCGTGGTGTTACAAGAAGCGATTTTATTTACAAGCAAGAACAGTTCTACTTGCTAGAGATCAATACACAGCCAGGTATGACAGCTTTATCGCTGGTTCCTGAAATTGCTGCGTATAATGGGATTTCTTTTCAGCAACTTATTGAGTGGATGATATTAGAAGCACGATGCGATCAGTAAAAAAGGGAGCACAGAAAGCACCTGTACGTCGTCGAGTTAAGCGGGGCGGTGGTTTTCGTCTGCGTTTTTTGTCGCCATTGCGAGAAATGAGTTCTGGGACAAGAAACGTTTTGCTCTTTAGTCTGTATGGTTTGTTCTTCTTACTTGTGCCAGGGATTGCTTGGTATAGTGGTTATCCGCAGCAGTGTTGGGTCAGAACAGTAGATGCGGCTATCGATTTAACGAAGCGGGCTGGGTTTTCTGTTAAGGAAGTCCTTGTGGAGGGGCGACATGCGGCGGACTCACAGTCTATTCTGGACGCTATTCAATTGAAGCAAGGTCAAGCGGTTTTTAGTGTGAGCCCGCAAGAGATTCAGCAACGCTTGGAAACTCATCCATGGGTGCGCCAAGCTGCTGTGCGGCGGCAATTACCTGGCACGTTATACATTCAGTTGACCGAGAGGCGAGCGGTCGCAATATGGCAACATCAGAAGAAGTTTTATGTGGTGGATGAGCAGGGTGTTGTTATCGCACCCATGAGCAGGCAGCAGCCTGATTTACCAGTTATTATTGGTAAGGATGCACCGCTCTATGCGCCACAGATGCTGAAAATACTGGATTCTTTTCAATCTATTAAACAACGAACTACTTCATTGATTTATGTGAGTGGCCGCCGCTGGAACTTGCTACTGAACCAAACGATTGAGGTGCGGCTTCCAGAAAAGGAGTGTGAGAAAGCACTGGTGCGTTTGTCGCATCTGCTAGAGCAAAAAAATCTAGGTCCCAATGAGGTCTATATGATTGATTTGCGGATGCCAGATCGTATAATTATTCGGCCCTCGGCTGCTGCTTCAGTTCGTCTGAAGGTTAAAGGCAAAGAAGCGTAACTCCATAATTTAAGGATATAACTTTGAGTCTACATAAAAAGAAGCGACCAGCTCGTCCACGAGACTACTTAGCTGCCCTTGATATTGGCTCTAGCAAAATTAGCTGTATGATTGCGCGCGTTGCTTATGACGAGGTGAATACTGCACCACAACTTCATTTGCTGGGTACTGGGCAACAAATCTCTCGTGGTCTTAAAAATGGGACCATTATCGATATGGAGGCTCTGGAGGATGCCATTCTAAACAGTGTGCATTCTGCTGAGCAACAGGCTGACGTTGTCATCGAAGAAGTTTTGGTGAGCTTGCCGTCGCAAAGTATTGTTTCACAGATGGTTACTAATGAGGTTCCTGTCGGCAATCAAGCCATTGATGAAGGTCATATCAGACGGTTGATGAATGTTGAGTCTTTGGTTCCACCTGACTTATATCTGATTCACGCTTTGCCCATTGAGTATTACGTTGACCAGACAAAAGGTATTAAGGATCCACGAGGTTTGTGCGGTGAAAAACTGGGGATCAAGCTGCACTTAATCTTGGCACCACAGGGGCTTATCCGCAATCTATCGCGGTGTATCGGGCGTTGTCACCTTGATGTTGCAGGCTTTGTGGCATCGCCTCTGGCTTCTGGCTTAGCAACTCTGGTTGAGGATGAGTTGCAGCTGGGAGTGATGCTGGTTGATCTAGGTGGTGGAGGTACCAGCATTGCGTGTTTCATTGATGGTAACCTGGTGCATATGAGTTATGTGCCGTTAGGAGGGCTTCATGTGACGCATGATATTGCGCGTGGGCTGTCAACGCCTATTGCGCAGGCTGAGCGTCTCAAGACTCTCTACGGTTCTGTATTGACTACAACCGATGAACGAGAGAATATTTTGATTCCTATTTTGGGGGAAGATCAAACAGCTCATATTAATCAGGTTCCGAAGTCTTTTTTGACCCATATCATCCGTTCGCGTGTTGAAGAAACGTTTGGGTATTTAACGCAAACACTGAAGGGGCAGCATTTGAACCATCTTCTTGCGCAGCGCATTGTGCTCACAGGGGGCGCGAGTCAGCTATCGGGCTTGCGAGACTTTATGGTGGCAAAGTCGGGTAAATCTGTACGTCTCGGTATCCCGCAAGGTTTGCGCGGGTCCCAAGATATTATCCACAATCCAGCGATGGCGACTTGCATTGGTTTGTTGCATTATGCAACGCAAGAGCAATCCAACAGCCGTGATGCGGTTAATCTCGCTATGTCTTCCGGAAATGTCTTTCGAAGGGCTTACCAATGGGTAGTGGACAACTTCTGAATTTATATAAAGGTAAACCATCTGTTATTGTTAAGCGAAGAGCCTGGATTGCCACGCCTGCTAGCGCAGCCTCGCAATGACGAATGGAGAGCAAACGCCATATCCGTCATTGCGAGCGAAGCGTGGCAATCCAGGAATCTTTCATTATAAAGGTGTTTGAGTGTGGCCTGGGTAGTTAAGATAAAAATAGTATTTATAGCAACGATACTACTGGTTGGGAAGCTTGCGGCCTGTGCTTCAGGTTATACCTATGAAAAACGAGAAACAGATGGGCATGTTATTCATATCGTTTCTATCAATCCTAAAGATTATGCAATCGAGATTATAAAAGCAAATAATGGGGCTATTGGTCGGGAATCTGTCCCTTCTATGGCGGCGCGTACTCATGCTGAGATTGCAATAAATGGGGGGTTTTTTGAAATTGGTGCTAGCGGAGATGGAATGCCTAGTGGGACTTTAGTTATTAATGGCCGCCAATATGGTCTTAAAGATCAAATTCAGCCTCTTGTTTTGATAGATTCGGGCGTGATGTCTATCGTGCTCTCCAAACCTCAGAATTATATGAAAAGTAGTATTTTTATGATTTCGGGCATTCCGCTTTTAATCATTGATGGCGAAATCTTTCAAGATCTTGCCACGAAAGATGGCGAGTTTTATACCAAGCCTCATGCGCGCACAGCAGTAGGCAGCAAACCTGATGGAACTATTATCCTCGTTGTTGCAGAGCATAATTACTCAAAGGATTTAACGGCTATCACTATGGGAGAGGTTCAATCTCTTATAAAAGAAAAAGGAGATAAGTTTGCTAAGGAATACCACAGGAACAATCCAGGCGATATTACGCTTAATGAATTGAAGATGATCCTCAAGCAAGAATATACCTCACAAAGCGGAACGCAAGGGCTAACCATTTTAGAACTGGCGGGGTTAATGAAGGAACTGGGATGCCAAGATGCTCTTAATTTAGATGGCGGTGGTTCCTCAACTTTATGGATTAAGGGCAAAGTGATTAATCAAACCATCGGTGATAAAGATGAAGGAAATGGTCTGCAAATGATACGCCCCGTTTCCGATGCAATTATTTTTAAAAAGCGGTGAGAGAAGTATCTGGATCAACTATGTTTTTTTAAGCATACTCATAAATATCTTTGCGGTGTTTTATTGCGATAATAATAACAGTATTGGTTTTTTCTTCAATGCGGTAAAGAATACGATAAACGCTCACACGTAAACGTCTGTGCCCTTTAAGGCTATAACGCAGTGGCTTGCCAAAGCCAATAGGATCAACCATCAATCTTTCTTCAATAGCACGTTTGATTATTAGTTTATCACTGGATGGCAAACTACCAACTTGGTTTCGTAAGACATCCTCTTGATAAAGAATTTGATATTTCATGTTTCAGATATGGAATTATTTCCATACCTCATCATGGCTATAAGTTTTCACACCCTTTTTATCTAGTTTTTCAGCGATCCTAGATAAGTATAAATCTTCTCGCATCTCTAGTGCTTCAAGTGTTAATTCTCGTACTAAGCTTGCCACAGACTTATGCTTCTCGTGAGCAATGTGTGCAAGTAGGCCAGCGGTTGCTTCTTCAAAGGTTACATTGATTCTTGGGTTTTTAGTTGCCATAAACCTCGTCCATGCTAGCTATTCATACTATTATTAAGTAACACATTTACATCATTTTATCAATAGATATTTGAAATTGTGGATTTTCCATAATAGGTCTGTTAGCATTACGCAATAAGGGTTTACAGGGTTTTTATGCCACCACTACTCGCCACATACAACCTCAGCTTCCATCGTGCGGGGTGCTATTTTTGGCAAGATCTGACGCTGCAAGTTAATGCTGGTGATTTGTGTGTTGTGCGCGGGGCAAATGGAAGCGGCAAGACCTCGTTGCTAAAAGTCCTCGCAGGCGTCATGCCGCCATCATCTGGTCGTGTGGAGGGTTTTACGAAAAGCATCGGTTATGTTGGGCATAGCTCTGGTCTTTATCCGACCTTAAGCGTGTGGGAGTATTTGCAAGCTCAAGCCGTTATGGCAGAACAACCAGCAAGTACGTCTGCAAAGCAAATGAGTCTTTGGGGCTTAGAGAATCTAGCCGATATACCGCTTGCGAAATTATCCTTTGGGCAAAAGCGGCGCGTAAGTCTTGCGCGTCTTGGTATTAATAGCGCATCTCTATGGCTGCTGGACGAGCCAACCGCTGGTTTAGATGCAGACGCCATCTCCATTTTGTGGTCTGTGATTACGGCTCAGCAAACTTGCGGAAGAGCAGTCATTATGGCAAGTCATCACGAGGTCCCATTGCCTATTCAACAGCAAATTGCGTTGACAAAT
>JBAWWF010000058.1:0-6063 GCA_037146895.1 Alphaproteobacteria bacterium
AAAGAAGAAGCTCGCAGAGAAGAAGCTCGCAGAGAAGAAGCTCGCAGAGAAGAAGAGCTTCGAAATAGTTCAGCAAAAGGTAAGGATAGACCTTACCGTGGTGGTGAGTGGTGAGGGCTAATAATTAAGGCTAACGGAGGGGGGATTCGTTCCCCCTTCTTTTTTACACATTTCTACTCTTTGGTGTTATGCCAAAGGCGCGATTCGGAAGAGGTCCTCGGGTTTGTCCCGGGGATTTCTTTTTTTAGTTTCTTTTTTGGTAACTCCCCAGTTCATACTCAAACACCGTGAGGATGAAGTATTCCTGGATCCGCCTTCGCCAAGGCTCCGGCGAGACCATAAATCTCGCCAAGCCGAAGCTCGGAGAGCGTAGGCTGGTTGCTTCACTTCGTTCGCAATGACCCTCGGGGGTAGGCTCTAGAGCGGTACACCCCGCCGGTCATTGCGAGGCCGTGGTACACGGCCGTGGCAATCCAGGCTCTTTCTTAGAAATATACCTGGGGAGTTACCCTTTTTTTAATCCGACCAATTAAATTTTTCTAGCCCACAAAAAATATGGTTTTGCTTTTGTGAGTTTTATTGTACACTGCTCTTGTATCGCCTGTTGTTTCTGACTTAATAAATATCTCAGATTCGTGCAGTGGGTCAATTAGTGAGCATGTATAATATTTAGAAGAAACCTTCTACATTCTCATTGTATAATCTAACCATTTTATGAGAGAAGACACATGGATACTGAAAAAACTGTATCAATTAAGAGAGGGCAGAGGATTCAAAGCCTGCGGAAAAAGATGGGAATTAGCCGTGCTGCGTTTTCTGAACTAACAGGGATGAGTGCTAATACCCTCAAATCATTAGAATTAGGCAGTCGAGAAATCACTCCCCAAAAGGCACTATTGTATTCTAATGTTTTCAGTAACTTAAGCGTTTCACTAGGAGAAGATGCCTATGAAACAAGCTTTGATTACCTGTACCATGGGAAAAAGCCAGAATCACCAGAGCTATCAATTAATGACAGCGATGACAAGCGGATACAGGATGAAATTAATTTCTTCATAGCAAATCCATCGTATATCCTTTTAGAGGTGCAAGACGATCTAATGTCACCTTTTTATAACCCAGGAGATGTTGTTGCTGGCAAAAAAGTCATTAATAAAAAGCAGTTTCAGCTCTATCAAGGTCGCGTTTGTATTATTGAATCCGCAAGCGGAGAGAACTTTTTAAGGCGAATTATTAAAGCAGACAACCGTAAAGTAACAACTTACATACTAAACCATAATCATCAGAAGGGTGGTGTAGCTGAAGAAATTGAAGCACAATACATTGCCCAAACCGTGCGCCACTGGCATCTGTCGGAATTAGTGCGAATTTAAAATCTTCAAGTTCCCCTTACGCAGCAAGTAAATTTACCCCGCACACGCTGAGATAAACCCCTGGAGTCGTTGCTGAGTCTCTTGCTTGCCAAAAATCGCAATGATCTCAAACAGGCTAGGGGAGATTGTGGAGCCTGTAATGGCAACGCGTAGAGGCTGTGCGAGTGCTCCAAGCTTCACGCCAATAGTTTCCGCTGTTTGTCGCAAAGTCGCCTCAACGGTTTCAGTCGATAGCGTATCTAGCTGCTGTAAAGACGCTGCCACCGCTTCGATGATAGCCTTGTTCTCCGGCGTCATGCAGCCCCGTGCTTTTTCGTCCTCAAGATGCCCGTAGTCAGGTGGCGTGATATAAAAGCGCGCGTTAGCCACAAGCTCCACAAAGGTATGAGCCCGTTGTTTGAGACCTAGCATGCCAGCGTTTAGTCGCCGTTTATCCTCTTCCGTAACGTTGTTAGTTCCCAGAAAAGGCAGCATAAGCTCCACCAAGGTTGCATCATCCGTTTGACGCAAATAATGTGCGTTCAGGTGATTGAGCTTAGCAAAATCGAAACGTGCAGGCGAGCGTCCCACATGATCCAAGCCAAACCACTCAATAGCCTCAGCCGTTGAAATGATCTCGTCGTCACCGTGCCCCCAGCCTAAGCGCAGTAGATAATTGCGCATGGCCTCAGGCAGATAACCAAGATCACGATACGCGCTAGCACCAATGGCACCGTGACGTTTAGAAAGCTTAGCACCGTCTGGTCCGTGAATAAGAGGAATATGGGAAAACAAAGGCATTCCCCAGCCGCAAGCCTCATAAAGATGATATTGGCGAAAGGCATTGGTTAAATGGTCATCGCCGCGAATAATATGGGTAACTTTCATATCGTGATCATCGACAACAACGGAAAGCATATAAGTTGGTGTGCCGTCAGCGCGCAACAGCACCATATCATCAAGCTGGGCATTATCAAGGCGCACCGGTCCCTGGACGAGGTCATTTATGAGCGTCTCACCCGTTTTCGGGGCTTTGAAGCGGATGACGGGATCAACACCAGCTGGTGGAACGTCTTGCGAGTCACGCCAGCGACCGTTATAGCGAGGAGCTAGATTGTTCAGGCGTGCATGCTCGCGCATCGCCTCCAACTCCTCAGGGCTGCAATAACAATAATAGGCCTTGCCCTCTGCCAGAAGTTGCTTAGCTACATCAGCGTGGCGGTCTGCTCGTTGAGATTGGAACACTGGCTCCTCATCCCAATCCAACCCTAGCCAGGAAAGGCTCTCGAAAATTGCAGCAACGGCAGGCTCTGTGGAACGAAGACGATCCGTATCCTCAATCCGCAACAGGAACTTGCCCTGATTGTGCCGTGCATAAAGCCAATTAAAAAGTGCCGTACGGGCTGAGCCGATATGCAAATATCCAGTGGGTGAGGGCGCAAATCGCGTTATGACTGTCATAGCTTTTCTTTTCCTTTCCTATCCTTGCTGCTATATCTTTACCGTATTTGGATGGTGATGTCGCGGGCGATTTCTTCGCTCAACGTAGTAAGAACTCGATCCATAGCTGCTTTATGCGTTGTCATGGTGGAGAATTCCTCGGTGGCGTTAATGTTGAATGAGCTTGCGAGTGACGACGTCCCCTCGTATATTGGCTCAGCCGTGCCGAATTCCCTTACCGTATAGCGTACCTTTAATCGCTCCTGAGCCCGCAAAACGGTCGCATCTTTGCCGTAGCTAATCTCAGTTCTTTCGGGCCTCAAATCTAGATCTACCAGATACGTTCCCGTAAAGTGTTGACGCCAAAGCGCAGCAAGATTAGTCTCCAGGTCGCGCTTCATCTTATAGGCAATGTAGCCTTGCACACCTTGAACCTTGATGACGAATTTCTGCGTATCGGTGTTGTCCGTCGGCTGATGGACTCGTTGAAAGTCGCAAGCACTTAGTAACAGAACAATACTAAAAAGACCCAAGCTTTTATATGACAACATTAACAATCCTATTCGGAACAATAATAATTCGGCGAACGCTGCGCCCCTCAATGTCGCGCTGAACGTTGGGCAATGCCATGGCCATTTCCTGTAGCGTCTCCTGGGGTGAATCAACCACGGCCTCAAAGGAACCACGCATCTTACCATTCACCTGCACGGCAATCGTTACTTGAGACACGGCCGCAAGATCCATATCGGCCTGTGGCCAGGTTGCGTCGAGGATATCTCTGTCATGCAGTTGCTGCCAAAGCTCAGAGGTGAGGTGAGGAACCATCGGGTTTAGTATCTGGAGTAACGTTTCAAAGCACTCGACGATAGATTCCCTGGAGCTCAAGCTTGACTCCAGTGCTTCTTCAAGCGTTTTTGTTAGTTCACGAGCATTGGCAATCACCTTATTAAAAACGAGACGCTCATACCCTTGGGTAACCCGCACAATCATCTGGTGCGTGTACTTACGCAAAGCCAGGGACGCATCCGAGTCAGTGCTGCTTGTTTGATAATTAGCAATTGCATCGCCTAGTCGTGCTACGCGGTTCAGATATCGCCAACAGCCTTCTAAGCCTTCTTCAGACCACTCAAGATCGCGGTCGGGTGGTGTATCCGATAGAGTGAAAAGCCGTGCTGTATCGGCTCCAAAGGTATCAATAATGTCTACAGGATCGACCAGGTTCTTCTTCGATTTACTCATCTTTTCCGAGCGACCCACCACAAACTCTTCAGGCTTAAGCGAATTCACTTCCGAAGGATATAACCAATTCCCCGCTTTATCTTGATAAGTTCGATGACAAATCATTCCTTGGGTTAGGAGATTAGCAAAAGGTTCGTCAAGATTGAGGTAGCCAGCATCACGCAACGCCTTGGTGAAGAAGCGCGAGTAAAGCAAATGAAGGACCGCATGTTCAATCCCACCAATGTACCAAGAAACCGGCATCCATGTCTTTATAGTCTCCGCATCAATGGGTTGCGGACTTTGCGGGCAACAATAGCGTAAGAAATACCAGGACGACTCAAAGAAAGTATCCAGCGTATCCGTCTCGCGGGTTGCGGGTGCCTGGCAGGCAGGGCAGGGGACGTGCTTCCATGTTGGATGAGTATCAAGCGGGTTATGTCCATGCTCAAAGACAACATCTTCGGGCAGGAGCACCGGCAAGTCTTTTTCAGGAACAGGCACCACTCCGCACGTCTGACAATGAACGATGGGGATAGGGCAGCCCCAGTAGCGTTGCCGTGAAACACACCAATCGCGCAGGCGGTAGGTGATGTGGCGAGCTCCTATCCCTTTTTCCTCTAAAAACTCCAGCACCTTTTCACGCGCCGTATCAACCGTCAATCCGTCGAGGAATTGGGAATTAATCAGCGTACCATTGTCGGGGTGAATCACGGGGAGTATTGGCAAATGGTAAAGAGTTGTAAATTCAAGATCGCGCTCATCGTGAGCGGGGCATCCATAAATGGCACCTGTTCCATAATCCATTAAAACAAAATTCGCTACGTACAGAGGAAGCGTTGTCTCATGGAGTAATGGGTGGTTGATCAGGCGTTTCGTATCATAACCTTTTTTTTCAACGGTGCTGATGCTCTCCTCGGTCGTTGCCATTTGAGCGCAGGTAGCTATGAACTCTTGCAAAGCGGGATCACTCGCCGCTAGCTTTTCAGCTAAGGGATGTGTGGGGGCAATGGCGCAAAAAGAAGCACCGAACAAGGCTTCGGGACATGCAGTAAAAACATCAAAAGAAAAATCATCCGTTGTACAGGTAAACGTGATTTTTGCACCTTCGGAGCGTCCAATCCAGTTTTCTTGCATGCGCACAACTTTTTCAGGCCAGCCTGTGAGGTGCTTCAGGTCATCTAGCAGGCTTTGCGCATAATCAGTAATGCGTAGCGACCATTGGTTTAGCTTGCGCTTCTCCACAGGCGCGCCAGAGCGCCAGCCACGACCATTAACCACCTGCTCGTTAGCAAGCACAGAATTTTCTACCGGGTCCCAGTTTACCCAAGATTCTTTACGGAAGGCCACACCACGTTGGTAGAAGCTTAAAAATATCTTTTGCTCTTGGCCGTAATAGCGCGGATCGGAGGTGTTGATCTCACGAGTCCAATCGTAACTAAAGCCCAGAGATTTAAGCTGTTGCTTCATATGAGCAATATTTTTTTTGACCCACTTAGGGGGTGGTATATTGTTATCAATAGCGGCGTTTTCAGCTGGTAAACCAAAAGCATCCCAACCTATAGGATGAAGCACCTCATATCCAAGGGCACGCTTGTAGCGCGCCAAGGCGTCGCCGATCGTGTAATTGCGCACATGCCCCATATGTATATACCCCGAAGGGTAGGGCAACATTTCAAGAATGTACGCTTTAGGTTTTGTTGATTGGTCACTAGCTCGGAATGACTCAAGCGAGCTCCACCTCTCTTGCCATTTCTTTTCAATACTGCGAAAGGTATACGAGGACATTAGCGCTTACCCAATCCAAAAGCTGACCTTAAAAATTTGCAAACAACATACCATTTCTTCATTTTTCCCAGTATACATATTTTACAGCTACTTTCAAGCGCCCAACCTAATGTGCAGCGATTCCCGCACCATGATTGGTCAATCGTTTAAGGCCTGGATTGCTTCGCTGCGCTCGCAATGACGGAGGAGGTAGTAATTGCGCCACTCAGCCGTCATTGCGAGCGCAGCGAAGCAATCCAGGCCTTACTTTGAAACCAATAAACTT
>JBAWWF010000059.1:0-6055 GCA_037146895.1 Alphaproteobacteria bacterium
TGTGAAGAAACAGACACTGGGCCACTATGCAAGCTTGCTATTCCCAATCGTGAGATCAGAAATCTATACCGGACCATTATTGAGAAATGGCTTGCCAATGGGTACGGCTTGAAATGGTATGATGAATTTATCAACCACTTGCTTAATGGCGAAATGGAGTATTTTACCAAGGGGCTGCACCACATCATGGAACACACGGTAAGTTATCACGATGTAGCCCGTGAGCCCGAGCCGTTCTATCACGGGCTAATGATCGGCCTCACCGCTAGCCTTGCTGTCCACAAGGACTATGAACTGCGTTCAAACCGTGAGTCCGGCCGTGGACGCTATGACTACTTAATCATCTCACGCAATCCAGAGAAGCTTAGTATTTTGCTGGAGTTCAAACAGGTAACCTTGCCTGCGGACAAAAAGGATGCAGAGGTATACCTAGAGAAGACAGCCGAAGAGGCCCTTAAGCAAATTGACGCTCAAGGTTACGTTGGTGAGCTCAAGCAGCGCGGCCTTAGCAAAATACTCAAAATCGGCATTGCTTTTAGCGGCAAACGCTTTGGTCTGGTGCACGCATAGTCAAATGAGCCCTTCTTCTTCAAATGGAGACAACGGGGCATAGCATGCATCAATGAAAAAATAATGGGACAGATGCGCTAGGTGATAGTTGACGCGCGTGATTGCATAGGCAAACGATAAGATGGCTGCCAAACAATAACCCACTCCATAGTAGGCAAAGCCAGCTTTCATGAAAAAATATGTCCCGAGAGCATTGCTCAGCAGGAAGAATGCGTTTATTCGCAGGGCTTCCCCATGCTTGTTGAAATAATGCAGCAAGATAATCAGCAACAAGAGGAACGCATAAAAAGAAGCTCCCACAATGCCAAAACGAAACATACTCACCTCTGATAAAGGAATGTGCAGCAACCGTAAGATATATGGTGCTAGCGCAAGACTCATCAAACAAATAATAGCTTGGAGGACGGCTATGTTCTTCATGCCATTAACGGCTTGGGTAACAACAGTTTCTTTATTTCTTTCGATCTTATCATACGTAGCATGTTTATTAATGCTGGTATAAAAATTATAAAAACTCTCAAAAAAGCGTGTTTCAAAAATAAGCAGGAAATAAGAAAGAACGGGAATTAGTGTGATAAAATAAGCAAGGAAAAGTGCGCGCTCATAAGGAATATATGAATACAGATGCAACGAACTAATTTCTGCCTCAGGAGCTAACCACATAATCCATTTATCAATCCAAAGAGATATGTTTTGCACAAGGCCAACAAGTGCTAGAAACCAATAATTTTTAAAATAACGCACAAAGAGAAAAGGCCGCTGGAAAGAAAAGGAATACTCAAAAAGAAAGCGCGCCAGCAAGATAGCTAACGCTAAACTCAATCCCAAATTAAAACCATGAACCATGCCTGCTTCCTGAGCAATGTCCCCTAAAGCATTACTCGTTAAGGCTACCATAATCATTCCAAAGAAAAAGGCAGCCGTAATCGTTTTATAATCCTTAAGTACTCCCAGAAAAACAGAGATAATCCACAGATGCGAAATAAGCATAAAATTAATAGCAGCACTCATGGATAAGGCAAACGGGAGATCAAAAAAGAAAAAATAAAAACAGATAACAAAAGGTATTTGAATGGCATACATCATCACCAGACCGCCTAAAAAAATTCCTGGTATATAACGCGAAGATTTTAGGTAGAAGAGGTCGGAGACTGCCCGCGTCATAATGAGCATTAAAGGCGCGCTCAGTATCATAGAAAAGGCAAAGTTATAGGTGATAATAATAATGAAGTTGTGGGTGACCTCCTGATTAGTTCCAATTCCTGTTGCTATAACAATTCCTAAAGCAGCAACGGTTAGGATCCAAGTGCCAGCAGCAGCCATGGCTGCATGTAGGTAAGCAGATGAGTGCCCCAATAGCGTTCCTTGCTTAGTTAGCTTTCTTAAGGTAAAACCAATACCGGCCATTGATGCTCATCCATTCTTTGTTGTGTTATAAATATCTGCATAAGCATTATGCTGATCGCTGTGCTTATGGAAATGCGTAATTCTTTTTTTAAGTCCTTGCGCGCAGTTCTGATAATAAGTTGGGTCATTAAAAAGCTTCAAGATAGCCTCTGCCATCGCTTGTGGATGCTTCAAAGGAATGATGATGCCGCCGTCGCCACAATAAGGGTCTTCATTTAGTTGTCCTAAGACTAATTGTGGGCAAGAGCCTACGCTTGTCGCAACAACAGGTATGCCCACTGCACCAGCTTCAAGAATGGTCAACGGCTGTCCTTCGCTTATGCTTGTTAGGACAACGACATCAATCTGAGATAGATAATTTTCTAAAGTGGCAAAACCAGTAAAGGTAATAAACGATTCTAGATCCTCTTGCTGGACGTATGTAACACAATCTTCATGATAATCTGGTACCCATTCGCCTGTACCAATAATAAAAGCTCGCCATCCGGTTATGCCTTGCGTACCTAGCAAATCTCTTAAAATAGCGCATCCTTGGATATAGGTTTTTATATCTTTGATCGGAACAATCCTGCCAATAAAGGCTATGGTGAAAGGATTTTTCACTAGGTCTCGATGGTGATAAGGTGTCCTTTTAATATGGCTATATTTTTCTATGTTAATACCATTAGCAATAATTTGTGATTTTGCAGGGTCTACACCTTGAGATAATTGAAATTTCTGATCTTCTGGATAAAGAGCTATAACCTTGTCACACGCCTGATAGCAGAGTCGTGCGTAGTTGTTAAATGTGTTTATCCAAAAATGGATCAAGTTTTTTTCTTCTGGATCAAGGTGTAACCCTTGACCAGCTGTAATCCAGGGGGAGGAAACAATCTCGATTTGTCTCTCAACTGTATAAATACCATGTTCGGTTAGCAGACAAAGAGCTTTGGTTTCAGCACGAATCCTGACCAGCAAGAGACCCGCATAGCCTGTACAAAGAGCATGATACGTCCGTGCTTCAGGATAAGGTGCTAACATAACGCTAAAGAGAGTGCTTAGCAAAATGCGCATGGACCAGAAGTAATTCATAAAACTTACATGATTCAAATGTTGCTGATATAGCTCTTTGATTAACTCCCAGAAATCCGCAGAATCCAAAATAAGATTACGCACATTTAGCGCGCCTGGTGCTTTAGCTTGAAGCTTCTTTATGGCTTTGAGAAAGTCAGTGAAGTCGAGCGTATTCATATCTCCAAAATGCAGTGTTCCCAGAAACTTTTTTAGCTCAGGAAAAAAAGCATCCAAGGATTCTTGTGCGACCTTTGCTGTCGTTCCTGGCAAGTCTTCTTGCAAAAAAACCTTAGAAATACCGACAACATTATCAGGCAATACGTAAAGAGGCTCGGTCTTCGCCTTTGGCGGCAAAATACAGAGCAGATGAAAAGTTAATGGTGCCTGTTCTTTAATTAGATCATGCACCCATACCGAAACGCCACCAGTAACAAAAGGGTATGTTCCTTCAAGAATAAGGCAAATATCAGCGGGTGGTGTCGGGTTCATATTGCTCATTATCCTTTTCATGGGGTGTTCGCGCAGGAGTTGTAACCCAAGACTTGAGGGCTTCCTGGAAATCGAGAGGATAGAGGTCAGGATCTTTTTGGCTGCTTAATAACAAATCAGCGGAAATTTGTTTTAAAAGGGCATACTGCTTGAGACCAAACAAACATTCACAATAAAAAGGGATCACTGCTAATGCGGCGGTTAGCTCGCAAGGCGACAATGGATAAGGTTTTTCTAGAGGCTTAAGGCAAGCGTAGGCCTTTTCGTACTCATGCTCTTGTAAATAAGCTAGACCTAGATTAGCCTTCGCTACCCAAATCTGGTCTTTTCGTACAGCGGTTATGCTTTTTGTATCTTGCACCAAGTTAATAAATGACAGGTAAGAATCAATGGACTGACGTCGCAGTTGCTGCTTTCGCTTCTCATCGCTCAAGTTACTACACGCATATTTATATTGCTCAAACCCGAGAGCAGCCCAAGTATCCGTTTGTTGCGGATCGTGAGAGGTCGCTTTCTCAAGTTTAGCGATCTTCTGAGTAAAGCTATCGTCTAAGGAGGTCATGATAGTCGCAGCACTTACCTTGATCATGCGCGAAGAATCGCTTAATGCATTTTTAAGAAGGGGCGCAAATAAAGGGTCATAATGACGAGAAATTTTGGTAAGGACTTGATGTTTCTGTTCATCTTCCCCTCTTTCAAGAATTTCAGCAAAAGACTGTGTTTCTAGGTGATCCTGTAGGTCTTCAAGGCCCAACGCCAGACGTTCACACAACTCGTGTAATTTATCATCTTCCAAAACAATATCCGAAGTGATGTGCTCAGAAAAAGCGTGAAAAGCCCAGAGATAAATAAGAGCAATTCCGCCAATCAAAATAGCGAAAGGACCTAAGGTGGCAGCTAATAAAGCAAAAATGATCAAAGGCCTATTCGTAGCACCCCACTTATAGCAATACACAAGAGCGGCAACAAGAATGATGCGCGAAACCACAAAAAAAGCTGCCATTTCAGTAGAAGATATAGTTGCTTGGGTGCTGCTGTAAATCAATAAAACGTCTGATAGCAAGATGCTCAAAATAAAAAAGCCCAAGAAGAAATCTTTATATCTAGAGGGCATTATGGGCACCGTCATTGCAAGCACCGTCTCCCCTTAAGAGCAGGGATTTAATGTGCGTGGCTAAGTTTTTATCAAGGTCTCCTGGATTACCGCGGCCACTGCGTGGCCTCGCAATGACGGATAGAGTGTTTATGCCA
The DNA here is from genome assembly GCA_037146895.1 of Alphaproteobacteria bacterium. Taxonomy (GTDB): domain Bacteria; phylum Pseudomonadota; class Alphaproteobacteria; order Paracaedibacterales; family JBAWWF01; genus JBAWWF01. The sequence continues at coordinate 4,771 of JBAWWF010000059.1, forward strand.
CACCCGTCATTGCGAGCGAAGCGTGGCAATCCAGGAATCTTTGCAGCAAACAAGATGTTGGCAAAACTCTTATTTTGCAACAGTTTTTGAGTTTGGTCGTTAGGATGGTTTATAGCTTTAACCATCAAGGTACCTCTTTCTTTATCGCTCTCCTAGGAGATGACGGTTTTTTTAAATGGGCTATTGCTTGTCCGGCTAAGCTACAAATATCTTTGAACGATTCAATATTTTTTGGATGCAGGCTTAAAAATGCTGTTTCTTCAACCTTGATCAATCCTAAAAACTTAGAGGTGCTTGGGTCTATCAAAGTGCCTACTAATAAACCTTCAGATTCCAATACTGCGGCGTCTTTCTCACCAGTAACACAGAGAATCGCAGATTGCGTTAAAGCTTGTCCCAACGGAGAGACAAGAGGAATGTTGAGAACAAAGGACTCATCTTTTCTCCAGCCAAAAGAACGGTAGAGTTCAAAGCGATCATTGGTGGTGTTATAGAGATACAGAGAGAATTTTGTAGCTTTTAATGATTCTTCCATTAGGTGCGCAAGCCCTTTGCTCACCTGCTCCATATCAAGGCCATTTAAGTATCGTACGCCCTTATAGATTTTCTCTTGTATATCAGTGTAGGAAGCTAAGCGTAAGATTAGTGATTTTTTAGCTCCTTGAACTTTCTTGTAAGATTCGGCCAAAAGCTCTGTCTGTTTTTGTAAAGTATTTACTTTTTTACGCAGTGCTTCTTCTTCCGTCAAATGGAAATTCCGCAATGTGCCAAGAACGATGCTTACAAAAAACCACAATGCTGGCTGATATCCAAATCGCATCATGTATTGCAGATGAGTCTCGCTAACCAATTGTTCAGGAATGTTGCCAACAAAGAGAACAGACGTTGAGAGGGCTGCGCTTAGAATCCCCGCCGCTAACCCATATTGACTAGTTATCAATAATACAACAATCCAGAAAGGATGAGGTGCTGCACTGATAAAACGATCACCGTCAGAAAAGATGTAACTGGCGGCAAGAAGCACACCAAGACTAAGGCCCATCTCTAACCAAGCAGCGTTACGTACTCCTAAAAAATAGCGAGGGCTTAGAGTCTCCATGTTAGCAAAACTCCTATTGTTTTAACGGTGTCACAGCTGATAATGCCGTTTGAGGCATTAATGTGATTTCGGTTGTAATCACGAATACGCGCATAAACAGCAAAGAGTTGCAGGTCACAAGTGGGCGCAACGGGAAAGTAGATGTTACCTCTAGCAGCTGGACCTCGCCCAAGGAATGGGTTATAG
>JBAWWF010000060.1:0-6008 GCA_037146895.1 Alphaproteobacteria bacterium
AGCAGGTCTTGTCCTTTGAGAATTGCTCCGGCAAGCACTCCAATGATGATTAGCACGACAGCTAATTCAATTAATGTAAAGCCAGGCAAGTGTTTTCGCCAGTTAGGAATATTCATTCTCTCTTTCTCCTTTTTAATTATTCAGAGGTCCTTGTTGCGCGTATCAGGATAACTAATTCGATGACCTGTTGAGCTTGTGCATCGGCGGCAAAGACATCGCCCAGAATTGCGATATCGCCAAGGAGCGGCAACTGCGAACGTTCCCGCGTGGTGCGCATTTCCATCAATCCACCGAGGACGGCAATCTCCCCATTCTTTAAGCGTAAGACCGAGTCAATCTCTCGCACCTCAACAACAGGGATAAGGGATGGCTTGATGTGTGCAAGGTTGTCAGCATTTGCTGTTGCCATAGCAATGTCCACCGCCGGATCGCGTACAGATTGGGTGAGGCGCGAGATGGTCGGGCGTAGGGAAAGAATAATCTCTCCGGTTTCCTCATCAATAGATGGTTGCACAGACATGACTAGTCCGATGGGAACGGTCTGTATATCGCTGGAAACGCTGATGTTTTCACGATTTGCATTAAGGCTAATTTGTTTATCATAGCGCAAGCGGAAATAAACTTGATTTTGAGCGACTTTCAAAATCGCTGTTTGATTGTTCATGACGGTCAAGCGTGGACTGGACAGCGTTTGTGATGAGCCAAATTCCTCAATAGCGCGCAAAATCGCTGAAAAACCAGCTCCACGAAACCCGAGGCTCAGCATATGGCTTTGCGCGGCTTGCGGTGTCGCTAAGCGTCCCTGCGAGGCGATTTGCCCAAAAACACCGTCAAAGTATAAACTCCCGCCCGTCAGCTTTTGCCAATTAATACCGCTACGGTATTCATCGTGCAGTGCGACTTCAATGACTTTGGCCTCAATGAGGACTTGCGATGAGACAACGCGTCGTAGTTGTTGTAAATAATCCTGCTAGAGCTTATGCTGCCGCTGGGTTGCAAAAACAGCAATCAGACCGCCTTGCCTGTGCAGTGCATAGTTAGAGTCTTGCTCCTTATCGTTGCTGAGAATTATTTTAAGATTGTTTTCGAGCTCCGCCCAAAAATCATTGGTGCTGGTTGCGTTGACGGTACTGTTAGATCCATTGTCCGCCGTTGTTTTGCCTCCTCCACCGTTGGTCGCAAAAACATCCGTTGCAATCGAAATCTGGTTTTGGGTCGACCTAGCAGAGTTGAGGAATTGGATATTGTAATTGTGAGCATAAGGGGTATCGGCTTCAATGCGGATTGCCGGACCTATGATCCGGTAACGCAAGTCGTTTAAAGCACACAGATGGTCGATCACTTCCAGCAAAGGGCGATTTTGCGCACTAAAGACGAGCTTGCCTTCAATTTTAGGGTCTAGCTGTAAGCTAACGCCAGTTTGACGGCCGAGCTCCCAAAAGACTTGGGCAATAGGCAATGCCTCGGTTAGCGCCAAGGAAACTCGCTTTTGCATTGCTAGAGTTGGCTGTGGAGCAGGTGATGGAGGTGCTTTTGGTTTAATGCTAGGCGGAGGTGGTGCAGCTAGTTCATCGACGGTTAGATGACGCAGCGACCGATCCTCGCGAGTATCCTGACACGCTACTAAAGCTATATTAAGGATTAAAAGCCAGAACCAATTTGCCAACGCCATCTCTTTTCTTCGTTTCTAAAGTTTCTCACACCGTTTACGGTTGCGACAATGCGCGATCCTACAACAAGTGTCAATAATAAAATTTATAATGTAGGAGCAATTTGATGATGTTGTGAGCGAAACTCCTCTAGCTACCGTTACCCCTATGTCATTATTAGGGGAAAGACATAGAATTTCAGCGCCAGGAACTCAAGAGAATATGGAAAAAGCCAGCGATTCCCGCACCATAATTGGTCAATCCAGGCCTTACTTTGAAACCAATAAACTTTGCAAAAAATATTTTGAACACATTAGGTATAATAACACTTTGAGCCTTCTTCGGGAATCGCTGTATGTGTGGCACTGTTTTAGGTTATACTTGCCAAAAGTTATAGTGGGCGTGGCATATGAATTATTTTATTCGATGGATTTTTGTAATTAGCACGATTTGTGGTGTGGCAGTATGTAGTTCACATAGTGAACAAATTAGAGCTGTGGATGCAAAAAAAAAGGAGAAAAAACAGAAGTGTACTAATGAGTCACAGCAGTCTATTGCTAAAGAAAACCTGGTTGCGCGGTGTCTTGTTGTACGCAAAGGAATTGCGTCAATGCTAACAAGAAATGGTCTAAGTCCAGCATCACATCCATTGATTATCCAAATTGAAAGGCTGTTGGCAGAGCTTGCGGCTGCTCCCCAAGTAGATGCGCTTCTTTTGCTTCAGGCTGGTCAGTGCGATGGCATAGGTGAAGCCGCTTTGGCATTGTTGCCAGATAGTCCACCCCAACTAGGAATTGATAATCCTTCTTTGCGCCCGCCTTCCAGTCGACGTTCACCCACTATCACTGATGAACATCAGCATAGGCTGCTTGTAAAAAAGAATAAAGAGCGAGGACGCGAGACGGCGGAAAGCACATACCCAACAGATGGTGGTGTTTATTCGAGCAGCCGATTGCCGGCAGAAAACAAAGAAAAGGACTTGCTGCCTTAGTGGGCTGTTAGTAAGGGCTCCGAGGAGCCCTTACTATTATTATTGCAGCTTAGTTTTAGTTATTTAATCTACTTAGAATACGTTGACTCTTTTTGTCACTTTTGGTTGTTACAGCACTTGCTAACGGGCTTGTCAATTTATTGACAAACCAACTAAAAGTCGATGCACTAGATTTTGCAACCGCAACGGCAGCTTGTGCGCTGGCTTTTGCAGCGGCAGTAAACTGCTGACTTAAATAACGCGTCATCGTGGCACCGTTGTCTTCCTTGCTAACCAAAACAACTTCATTGTCGTCATCATCGGTATCGCTGGGATCAAATCCGTCTTCAAGGATTTGATTGTTTTTGTCTATTTCTTCTGGAGAAAGAGGAATGGTCACTATTTCTTGCGTGATTTTGATGCCCCCCGTTACTTTACGAACCTGCTCTGGCGTTATTCTCAATAGCCCTAGTGTATTCGTGCGACGAGATGCAGTTGTCCAGAACTCGTTAAATGCCGTTTCATGAGATTTTTTTAAATCGTTAATATATTCATCGCTTATAGAATTAGCCCCACTAGCAATTAGTGCTACAGAAGCAGCACCTGCAATAGCTGGAGATGCGTAAGCTATTCCCAAAGCAGCAGGCGTTAATACCTTCTTAGCTAATTGGCTTTAGCCGCTGGTGCAAGATAGTTGTCGATTATATAGTTCTCAAGCTTAGTCATCACAAATGAGTCAGCTAACAAAGATGTTGCGGCAGTTATTGCGGCAACGTCTGTTAATAAAATTGGTACTCCTGCTATTGGAAGTGCTACTACTGCTGTTGCTGTTATTGCACCAAGAGCTAATTTGGCGTAGCCTTCGTCTAATTCCAAAGCTTTCTTTATGATATTACGAGCTATATTTGTATTGTTCGTAAGAACTTGAAGTTTCTTTCCGCCTTCGGTTATTACGTGCATGCCCGTGCCATGCACAAGGTTATAAAACTCATTACTGACTATTTCAGCAGCTTGCCCAGCTAAGCTTGCTGATACGTCTCGTGTTGAACGATCTTTGATTCCCGCAATTACTTCGCCTAAGTAGCCGACATCTGCATTGACAGGTGCGGTACCTAAGCATAAAAACGCGGACGCAGATAGTATATACATACTTTTTCTCATCTTCATTTCCTTTAATTAAGTTAATAGTATTTTTCAATCAGAAAGAATTAACTTTTGTTTTCTTTGTGTTAATCTTTCTTATGTGTTCAACCAGACTCTACATACGAGGACCATAACGACCACGTGAGTAGAACATAAGGTAAAGGACTTCAAAAAAGGTACCTGTACCTACAATCTAACGAACACATTCATCCCATACGACATAAAAAAGACAAATGCAACAGTTATTTTCAGTAAATTTTCAGTAAGTTTATGTGACATGTAACTAATCGTAACTGCCTATGTATATTGTTGCTAAGGGAAGAAACTGGATTGCCGTGGCCACTGCGTGGTCTCGCAATTATAAGTTAATCCCATGCTATCCAGGATATTTCTTAGCAGAACATACCTGGGTGGTTATAAAAATACGGCGAAGAAGGCACTCAATCCCTTGCGTTGAGTGCTGAAAATATTGTAGTGTTTATACAAGGTTAGTCGCTGCTGGCATTCCTTTTGTGTCAGCATCTAGGTCTTGCTGTGGTGTTGTTAAATCTATTACTCTAAGTATTAACGCGGTGATTGGTCTGGTTTATCTTTCAAATTATCCAACATATGAGCCATGAATAATTTTAGTAAAGAAATTTTCGGCATTGTTTGAAGCAATTGAGATAGATCGAATGTTTCGTGTGGTTCTTTAAAAAATAACTAACTTGGGTGAATGATGGGACAAGAATTAGGATTTACACAAATTGCCATCGTCGTCGTTGTTGCTCTTATTGGCGGATTATTGTTTGCTAGGCTTAAACAGCCTGCGATTTTAGGGTACATATTAACGGGTATTTTACTAGGTCCTTCAGGGTTAGCTTTTATTGAATCACGCAATCAGGTGGAATTATTAGCTGAACTTGGGGTTTTGCTGCTTCTGTTTGTTATTGGCATGGAACTGAACCTGCGCTTGCTGAAACGTGTATGGCCGGTGGCTGTTTTATGTACGCTTATGCAAGCTGTTTTTAGCATAGGTATTAGTTGGTGTCTTGGAATATTTTTTTCTTGGTCCGTCGGTATGGTGGCGTTAATAGGTTTCGTTACCGCGCTTTCCTCAACGGCTGTAGTTTTTAAGATGCTTGATACGATTGGTGAGCTAAAAACAGAAACGGGACAGCTAACCATTGGTGTTTTGATTGCCCAAGATTTGGCCATTGTTCCGATGATTTTAATTTTAAGGAACATTCAGGATACTAAGTCGTTGGCGAGTGTTCTTGTGGCTAAGGTGTTTATTTCTATCGGTTTAACGGTTGCGTTAACTATTTACCTGAGCAAGAGGCAACGTATTCATGTGCCGTTAACTCGTTTAATTTCAGGTGAGAAGGAATTAATTCCGATTGCAAGTTTAACCTTTTGTTTTGGTGCAGCAGCAATATCCGGTCTTATTGGTTTGTCGGCAGCTTATGGTGCCTTTCTCGCCGGGCTAATTCTTGGTAACACCCATGAGCGGCTTGTCCTTTTAGAAACAACAAAACCTATTCAAAGCACGTTGTTGATGGTGTTTTTTCTTTCTATAGGTTTATTGCTAGACCTTTCATTCTTATGGACCTATCTATGGACGGTCTTGCTCTTGCTGCTGGTGATTACCCTTGGCAAAACAATAATTAACGTGTGTATCTTGCATTTGCTACGTTTGCCGTGGTCGCAATCTTTTTTAATAGGTGTGGTTTTAGCCCAATTGGGGGAGTTTGCTTTTCTGCTGGCAACCGTTAGTAGCGAGAGCGGCATTGTTGATAGTTATGGTTATAAATTAATCATATCACTCACGGTTCTCTCGCTAATGCTAAGCCCATTATGGCTTGCTTATGCTCGTCATCTCAAAAGTACGGCAGGGGGGCATTGGGTTGATCTGAAAACAACCCACGGGCGAAACATGCTCTGGTTTAAACGACGTTGGCGTGTATTGACAGGGCGTACGGGCTTTTTTGCAAAAACCCCAAAAGAATCACTACCACCAAAAGACAGAAATGAATCCTGATTTTTCCTTAGAAGAACAATTTAGTGGGCTTGTTGCTGGTGTTGATGAAGCTGGTTGCGGTCCGTGGGCGGGGCCAGTTGTGGCCGCTGCGGTTGTTTTTTTGCCGGAAAGCCGTGAGTTGATATGGCTGCGGGAAATTACTGACTCAAAGAAATTGTCCCACCAAAAGCGAGCAGCAGTTAATGCAAGGATCGTAGAGTGCCCCGCTGTTCTAACAGGATTTGGT
>JBAWWF010000061.1:0-5969 GCA_037146895.1 Alphaproteobacteria bacterium
TTTGTAGTTGCCGACAACTGTGCCGGTTAATGTTTTAATTTCTATCATCTCTAAAGTTCTCCATGTTAATTACAAAAAACGTAACTATTTAGGTCGTCTCTAAGAAGATCCTGGATTGCTTCGTCGTAAACTCCTCGCAATGACGACGGAGAGCTAGTAATGACGCCACTTCCGTCATTGCGAGGCCACAAAGTGGCCGCGGCAATCCAGGAATCTTTCATCCTAAAGGTGCTTGAGAATGACCTAAATAGTTATACAAACAAAGGAGGCTGGGGACATGTACACCCCCAGCCTCCCCTCGTACCGTAATCAACAACGCCACACTTCCCCGAGCCCATAGTAGGGCCAAGTTTCTTAATCGATGCTTGAAAAGTGCGCTTCCTATAAGATAATCTGGCATGAGCCTGATTCAACCTTCCTTGTTGAGTTACGGTTAGTGACGTATGAGTGTGGTAGCACTCGTGCGTCACGCTTCAGGCTAAGAAAAACGGGCCGACAGCCGCATTTATCCTTAACCTTTTAGGACTTTAGGATAATTTTAAATTAGGTTCAAGGAAAATTTTCATCTACCCAAATTACTTAATTAGATGGATTGGGGTGTAGATATTGTTGTAAAAAAGAAGGATAACAAAGAACCAACTTGCGTGCATTAAAGGAACGTACTCTCGTGTCATTACATTTTAAGTTTGGACAGCTGTTAGAACATTATGATTCTTTAGGGAATACCCTTGCTGGTGGCCCTACCGATGATATGCAAGAGTATGCCAAGCTATCGAAGGAATACTCAGATCTAAAGCCGATTGTTGAAGCGATCCATGCTTTGCATATTGCACAAAAAGAAATCAAAGATTTGACGGAGCTCTTGGCTGACCCTGCGACAGACAAGGAAATGCAAGCACTAGCCGACAGCGAGTTGCAAACCCTCAAACATCTGCTCCCAAAGCTTGAGCATGAAATTAAGGTTTTGCTGCTGCCTAAAGATGCAGCCGATGAGCGCAACGTAATCTTAGAGGTGCGCGCAGGAACAGGTGGCGAGGAGGCCGGTCTGTTTGCTGCTGATTTATTGCGTATGTACCAACGCTACGCCGTAGTTAAGGGCTGGCGCTTCGAGCTTCTCAACATGAATGAGACTGGGGTTGGGGGCGTTAGGGAAGCGACCGCCTCCATCACTGGCAAGGGTGTTTATGCGCGCTTGAAGTATGAATCCGGTGTGCATCGGGTGCAACGGGTGCCATCGACAGAATCAAGCGGCCGCATCCATACCTCCGCCGCAACGGTGGCGGTACTTCCTGAACCAGAGGAAGTCGACATCCAGATTGATGAAAAAGACCTACAGATCGATGTATATCGCGCCTCGGGCGCCGGCGGACAGCACGTTAATACGACAGATAGTGCCGTGCGCATTACCCACATCCCAACAGGCGTCGTAGTTTGCCAACAAGACGAGCGTTCGCAACATAAAAACAAAGCTAAGGCTATGAAGATATTGCGGGCTCGCCTTTATGAAGCTGAGAGGGAGCGGACGATGGCGGAACGTGCGGCGCAGCGCAAAGATCAGGTAGGGTCGGGGGATCGTTCGGAGCGTATACGGACTTACAACTTTCCGCAAGGACGTGTCAGTGATCATCGGATTAATTTGACGCTTTATAAGATCGAGCAAATCTTACAGGGCGAAGCTTTGGATGAAGTCATTGATATGCTGACGGCTGAAGACCAAGCCTCAAAACTGTCGCAAGCAAGCGAGCTTTCATAAACATCAGGAGCGATAAAATCATGTTCGGGTTCAGATAGATTAGCAGAAAACCTGACTTTTGCCTCATGCTGGACTCAATCAGGGCAATCTACACGGCGGGAATCGCTGTTATCTTTAATACGCTCTTGAATTAATTTTGAAAGCGGCCCAAATTGAAGGTAATTTTGCTATAATAGAGTTTTCCAAGATGTTTAAAAAACTGAGTTTGCTCGTTATTTTTCTTTACCTGGTGCCCCTAGCAGGGCAAGGTTTTTTTTCCATTGTTGATGATGTTTCTGCGCCGCTTGTTGGGACGCAACTAGGCGTGCGCCAAGAAGCGCATAGCCCTGGAGTTTATTTAGTAACCTATGCTGCCGATGGTAATGAAGTGTTTTTCAGGAATCAGCAGGCTTTAGCTTATTCTGCCCTCAACAAAGGTATCGATTTCATTCTCAATTATCACCGCTCACAACTTGATGCCGTCTTTGCTGAAAAATACGCTAAAATCTTAGAACAAAAAAAGGGTGCTGGTTATTGGTTATGGAAGCCGTGGGTTATTCTCAAAACGCTTGAGTCAGTACCAGAAAATGCAATTATTTTTTACGTTGATAGTGGTTTTGTTTTCAGAAATCCTGTGCAATCACTTATTGAGCTCGCCCAAAAACATGATATGGTCTTTATTGCCTATGACGAACAAGAATTTGGCTATCTAGGTCAAAAAACTAAACATGAGGCTCTTAGTCGCTTAGACTGCGATACGCTTGTTTGTCGCCAAGCACCGATAATTTGGGCTGGCTTTATGGTGTTACGCAATACGCCTCCAACGCGTTTGTTCATTAAGAAGTGGTTGGATTATTGTTGTGATGAAACTATTCTAACAGACATGCCAAGTTCAAAGCCCGAATATCCCGAATATCTGAATCATCAACATGATCAATCCCTCTTAGGTGTGCTTGTGCATTTAAATCCTCAGGGGCAGTCCCTTTTGCCTGAAAAAGATTTGCGCCATTACGCTGTTTGGCACCATCGCCATCCTGATCGTGCTTCTGATAGTCTGCTACCATACATGCAGCCCCGAGGATTTTTCAGAAAAGTTCAAAAAGGGCTTCTGAATAATCCGCCGATGCTCTGGTTGCGTAAATATCTTAAGGAGGAGGCGTGATAGAAAAAGCATCCGTCGCCAATGACAGTGGTGTTGGCCATTTGCTTGGCTTGGGAAACCGACCGATTTTAACACTCTTCGGGTCAACTAGTGCAGAGTGCTATGCGCCGCAAACGCCACACGATAAGGTTTTGACATCACAACAGGTGGGGAATGGCCGCAGCATTGCTACTATCACGGTGTCCCAGGTGACGAACACGCTTTCACAGATGTTAGAGGGTTAAAACATGTGCGGCATTGCTGGTTTTTTAGCGTCAAGTGGTGGATCGACACAGCAGTTGACCGATCAAATTAAGGCAATGACTGATACCATCGCGTATCGCGGTCCTGATGGTGAGGGGGCTTGGGTTGACGCAGACGTAGGCGTTGCTTTGGGACATCGCCGTTTAAGCATTCAGGATCTAACACCTCTCGGGCAGCAACCCATGGTTTCCGCCGATGGGCAGTGGGTTATGGTATACAATGGAGAAACCTATAGCCACAAAGAACTCGTACCCGCCTTGCTGGAAAAAGGCGTTCATATGCGTGGACACAGTGATACCGAGGTGATGCTCGAAGCCTGCGCCGCTTTTGGTGTAGAGGCGGCAACACAATCATTTATCGGCATGTTCGCTTTTGCGTTGTGGCATCGTCCAAGTCAGACGCTTTACCTCGTGCGCGACCGTGTTGGTATTAAACCCCTCTATTGGACTAAGACAGACAACGGTATAGCCTTTGCTTCTGAGCTGAAGGCCCTGCGCGCTTTGCCAGCTCTGCAACATACAATAGACCAAAGCGCGCTGGCGGCTTATGTGCGTTATGGTTACGTGCCCGCTACACAAAGTATCTATCAGGGCATCCACAAACTGGAGCCAGGGACAATCCTTACTTTTCGTGCATCTGATTCCTCCATTAGTCAAAAAGCATACTGGTCTTTGCCTAACGTTGCTAGTCAACGGATACGCACCTTCGCGTCAGACTCTGAGGCTATTTATGAACTTGATACACTGCTCACCGATGCTGTTGGGCGGCGTTTGTTGGCTGATGTGCCTTTGGGGGCATTCCTGTCCGGCGGCGTAGATTCGTCGCTGGTGGTTGCTTTGATGCAGAAGCAATGTGCAGCTCCTGTCAAAACTTTTACCATCGGCTTTGATGATAATAATTATAATGAGGCGCACCATGCCAAAGCTGTAGCACAGCATCTCAAAACCGACCACACTGAGCTCTACCTTACATCTCAAGAGGCCCGCGATGTCATTCCCCGTATCGCCGATATGTATGATGAACCGTTTGCGGACCTCTCCCAAATTCCGACTTATTTGGTGTCAGCACTGGCGCGACAGCAGGTCACCGTAAGCTTGTCTGGAGATGGCGGCGATGAGCTCTTCGCTGGCTATAACCGTTACCATTGGACCCATAAGATCTGGCACCTGAGTCGCTATCTGCCCCTCAAGCCTTGGTTGAGTCAAAAGATTCTCGGAGTCCCTGTCGAGAGCTGGCAACGCTTGCAGCGAGCATTGCCTTTTTTGCCGGCGCGTTTTGGCGACCGCTTACAGCGCGTTGCGCAGCTTATCGCGCTGGAATCCCCCCAAGCCATTTATCAGCAGCTCGTGAGTCCTGGGCTATCCTCGTCAGAAATTATGCCGGATGTGCCTGAACCTTACCTCGCTAACTTCCACAGAAGTCATCCCGGGCATCCAATTGCCTCATTCCAGCTTATCGATATGCTGACTTATTTGCCTGATGATATTTTAACGAAGGTTGATCGCGCATCGATGGCGGTGAGCCTGGAGTCACGGGTGCCGCTTCTCGACCATCGCGTGATTGAATGGGCTTGGGCCTTGCCAATGTCGATGAAAATCCGCCGTGGCAGCAGCAAATATATCCTCAAGCAACTCCTGTACCACTATGTGCCAGCATCTCTCGTTGAACGTCCGAAGATGGGCTTTGGTGTACCTATGGACGCTTGGTTGCGGGGACCATTGAAAGAATGGGCGGAGGATTTATTGTTTGACCCAACGTTGGCAATCTACTTCGATACACGTCCGATTCATACTTACTGGCGTGAGCACTCCCAAGGAGATAAGAATCATCAGTACCTATTATGGGTTATTCTAATGTTTCAAAACTGGCAAAGACGCTGGATAAAGTAGTAGGAATAAAAGAAGCGATCTCTCACTTAAAAAATACCATGTATCCTGGATGGCGGCCTGCTGCTAAGGCTTTTTCCTCATAGCGGCTGGCGACCCATGTTTGCGGCCTTTCATAAATATCGGCGCGTCCTTGAAGATCAGCATGAAAATAAGATTGTTGCTCGAATACTTCTTGGATCCACTTGAGGTAGTCAGCATGATCAGTGGCTATGACAAGCTGCCCGCCAGGTTGCAATACGCGAGCAAGTTGCGTTAGCGTTTCTGCCTTGATAAGGCGGCGCTTATTATGACGCTGCTTGGGCCAGGGATCGGGAAACAAAATATAAATTCGTGAGAGTGCTGCGTCTGGAATCCATAGCAGGACATTGCGTGCATCATGATGTGCAATGCGGATGTTGTGCAAAGCTAGCGTATCGATTGATTTTAAAAGACTGGCGACGCCGTTAATAAAGGGGTCGCATCCGATAAAGCAAACATCTGGGTTAGCCTGGGCTATGGCGGCCATGTGCTCGCCGCCGCCAAACCCGATCTCCAACCATAGAGGCTTTGTAGGGGGAACAAAGGGCTCGTCCAAGTCAATGCAAAGTTGTGGCAGGAGAGTTGCCATTAGCTGCTTCTTGTTTTTGCGCAAAGGACGGGATTGTCGCCTTCCATAAACGCGATTCAGGGGGTGGCTGTGAAGTTTAATCATCTAATTAACGCTATTGTGAGGGCTTCATGGTCTACCTCGCCACGGCCTTAATCTCCTCGGCTGAAAGTCCTGTAAACTCTATTATGACTTCAACCTCCATACCTGCTTTTAGCATCTTAATGGCCACCTCCTTTTTGCCTTTTTTTAGAGCATTTGCGGCTTCTTTTTTGGAATCCTCAAGCTCTTTTTTAGAATCAGCGGCTTCTTTTTTGGAATCCTCAAGCTCTTTTTTAGAATCAGCGGCTTCTTTTT
>JBAWWF010000062.1:0-5956 GCA_037146895.1 Alphaproteobacteria bacterium
GCGCATCTTTAATGATTGCCAATGGCGTTTGTTCGTTGCCTTCACCCATAACAAAAACCGCCGCAGTCGCTAGAGAGTCCAGAATATTAACTTGGGTCACCTTTAAGGGGTGGTTGTAAATATCAGGTTTATCGACGTAGGAATAGAGTGGTTTAAAGCCGCACCAGCCAAGCGCAATGCCGGTAACTCCTTGTCGCATAATGGTTGTGTGACTATCTGTTATCACGATACCAAGGCTTTTAAGGCTGTGTTGCTGCTTCAGGTATCCCCAGATCCAAACGGCGGTTTCTTGGATATTATCAGGATATAAAACATATACGTTATCTGCATTAGACTCATCAATGCCAGCGGATGGTATAAGCATACCATTCTTGATGGTTAAATAGAGGTCGTAAGGATTGCTATCTGTCTCCAGAACTAAATCTGCTTGCGCGTAGACCAGATCACGTTTTGAGGTAGCATCTTTAGAAACCACGCGCCCCTGAATAACACTTAGTATCTTGGAGGTTATAACTACAATGTCGCCGTCAGCAAGTTTTTGGACATATTGATCTAAAACCGCTTGCAGAGCATCATCAGCCTCGATCCTGTGGGTTTTTATGGCTTTAACATGCATATTGTATACTCTGGGGCCGTTTTTAAAACACTACTTGACCATCCATCGAAGTAGCTTAAATCAAGGAAAGCATCGCCAGGATATTGTTGATGTATTTTGGTTAAGATGAACGATGAAATGAGGTTATTTTCTAAAAATAGATGAGCGATTTCAGCACCGCCAATCATAAAAACTGTCTTATTGGTATTTAGGTTCTGGATATAGCGCATACATGCATCTAATGAATTGATGACTTTGGCAGAGCGGGAAAGAACGACACACTCCCTATCGCCCCATGCTGATTGCGGCGTTTTCTCATAGGTCTTTCTCCCCATAATCAAAATGTGTCCTGCGGTTGTAGTTCTGAAATGTTCAAGCTCTTGCGGGTAGTTCCAAGGCAGACGGTTTTTATAACCAATAACCCCCTCTTCGGTCGCTGCCATAATGCCGATGATTTTCATGATTTCCCTGAATAAAAAATTTCATGGGCCACAAAAGAGCGCATATGATCGTGCACATTATGAACGCGCAAAAAGTCGACTTTGTCTTTCAAAGCAAGGGAAATGGCAATAGTTTCAATATCACGATTGTGCGCCTCTTCTGCTGAAAAGCTACGAATATATGATTTCCTGGAATGACCGATCATGATTGGGACGCCCAACACCTTGAGTTCATCTGTACACCGCAAAATCTCCATATTCTGATGCGGAGACTTCCCGAAACCGATGCCTGGGTCAAAAATAATATCCTCCGCAGCAAATCCCAGCTTCATCAGACGCTCTATGCGGATTTCCCCCCATTCTTTGAGTAGCTCGATTGGTCTTTGGTCTAAAGGTAGTATCGTATCAGGATGGGGAGGAATGCTAAGGGAATGCATGAAACAAAACTTACACCCACTCTCAGCAATCATTTCCAAGGTTTGGTCATCAAAATCACCCTTCACATCATTAATCCAGCTGATTTTGTGCTCTTGCAGAAGCTTCCTAACCACAGATGGCCAAAAGCTATCTATGCTGATTACAGTTGCAACATCGCTCACGCAATCTAAAACCGTCTTTAATTTATTATATTCGTGCTCTGGCGTTTGAATAACGGCACCTGGACGCGTAGATTGCGCGCCGATCTCGATAACGCTGGCACCATCGCCAACTAATTTATAGATTTGTGCAATCGCCTTGTCAGCCTGATTGAATTGCCCGCCATCTGAAAATGAATCGGTTGTAACATTAACAACCCCGACTAATGCAGGATGCAAGACAAAGCTTTTCGTAAAAGAAACCGCGTTCATATAGCTCTCGCAGTTGGAGATTTGGGCAGTTGAACGAGTGGTGAGACCGAGGAGCGTATCCTTCATACGTGACCGAGGGCGAATCCCGATGGTCAACGAACCCAAATCTCCAACTGCGAGAGGTATAAGTGACAAAAGATGCTGCAAAAACTGTCGGTTGCTTATTTCTGGATGCGGGATTACGAGGTTGGGCGTATTGATTGTCAGATCATCAAAAGACAAGATATCCAAATCAATGATCCGTGGTGCCCACCTCTCATAAATCTGAGGTCGCCCAATTTCGTGTTCTATTGCTTTTATCGACGTAAGCATCTCATCAGGAGATAGATTTGTCTCGCCAGCAATGATCATGTTCAAGAATGGTTTATTCCAAGAATCCGGAGCAGTTGCTGGCAAAATCGCTTCTGTTTCTAGCACAATAGAGACACGCGTTTTATGGAGGCAACGCTTTGTCAGCAAATCAACAGCAAGTCTCAAATTATCGATACGGTTGCCTAAGTTGGAGCCAACACTTATATAAATCATGCTGGAGGAGAGCAATATGTAAAGACAGCACCGCCGTGTAGATCCGGGACGGGGGGGGCTATTTTGTGTACCGTTACATTGATGAGAGCAACAAGTCCGATATGTTGCCCTAGAGACTTAGCTACAACCTGATGAACCTCTGCCCCTAGATGCTCGATAAGATGAAACTGTTTAGTTTGGCAAAAAGATTTTATAGCCTGCGCAAGTGTCGCAAAACAAACCGTATCCTCAATTGTGTCAGTGCTTGAACCCTTGGGGGCTTCTTTAAATTCCAATTCAATATTGAAGCTGACTAGTTGGGGATTAAATCTCTCTTGGTCGCTACATCCTAGATGAAGCCATACCCTTAAATCTAAAATCGAAAGTTTAAAAAATTGCTTTGTCATACTATCCTTTTCCTTGCTGGAGATGAGTGCACAGTGATGATACATCATCTTCAACCATTTGATAATGCACAAAATCACTTAATCCTTTTTTAAAACTCTCTTTGAAGCTGTTAACGGTTTCTTCAAAAGTGTGTAAATTGCTGTACCAATAAAGCTCGATTTCACTATTACTTTATAATAATCTGTAGGCTTTGCTGTTATCAGGCCCTGAATTATTTAAGTTTAACATGATCGTGCCTCTCTGCAATTAGCCCTGTAAAACCAATTTTTTCTTGGATTATTATATCTTCATAGTTGCTGATAAGACTCATGACTTGCTGACAAAAATCCATTTCTGGAGATATTTTCTTTGTCAAATAGTCTGTGATTATGACTTGTTCCGCTAATGAGTTCTTGAGAATGGATTCCGCTAGTTCCTTTGTGCGTTCTGGGGATATTTTATATGCCCTATCCCATAGGCGTCCGTGATGAGCACATATGTTGCGGGTTATGGTCAACGACCGTATCCATGATTTTATAACACGTGGAGAATGGTCGAAAAACTGCGCTAATGGCTTTAGATCACGATTATGTAATTTTGAGATTATTTTTGAAATATCACTCATTCCAATGACTTCCATAATCACCCAGCTCGGAGGATAAGGAGGAGACTCATATTTTGAGTAATAATGAGCAATAATTTTATGGCTTCTATCCATGGTTCCATAATGGTTAGCGATGAGATCAATAATATCCTTATCAATTATCTTTGGATTATTAAACCAAAACGGATCGTAAGTGAGGCTCATGTAGTCATTTACTATAGCTTTTAGAGCAATTTCTATCTTCTCAATTGCATTTAAAAATAAAAGTCGTAATTTGCGATCAAAATCGTAAATAGCCAGCAACTGGCTTGATGTGAGGGACTGTTTGCGTTCCGTGAAGGGAAGCAAGTATCCTTTTAAACGGTAGTAACCTATCGTTTTAAGGTTAGCAATGAAATCATCCCTATCATCAATTACCAATCCATTCTGCTCGCACTTTTTCAATTGTTGCTGAAGGTCTATGGCTGGTTTATTAAATACTATCATTGTTACATCTGAAGCAGGTTAGACAAAAAAAGACCTGCCGTGGTCCGCATCGTTGAGAGGCGTGGCAGGTACCGTTACTAATAATGATACACTTTTTTAGAATAATTTCAAGTGCTATTTCTAAATTGCACTTTGATATCCATGGCTGTAGCCCTGGATTAATTTGTGTATCAACGAAGTTGTTTGTGCAAAATGATCAGATTTCGGTATATACTCATGCTCAACAATGAATGGTACCGGAATGCAACATTACTTAGATTTTGAGAAATCTATTGCTGAACTAGAGGGAAAAATTGAGGAACTGCGCCATTTAACGAGTAGCAATGAAGTCAATATCGCTGATGAAATTGCCCGCTTGCAGGTTAAGGTAGAGAAGGCTTTGCACCAAACCTATACAAGCCTTGTGCCATGGCAGAAGGTTCAGGTGGCGCGCCATCCCAATCGTCCGCAGTTTTTTGATTATCTGGAGCAACTTATCGAGGGGTTCATACCGCTTGCGGGTGATCGCCTTTTTGCTAACGATCAAGCCATAGTTGGTGGCCTTGGACGCTTCAACGGGCGTAGCGTTGTGGTCATCGGCCATCAAAAGGGCAGCGACACAGAAATGCGGCTGCAACATAATTTTGGTATGGCCAAGCCTGAGGGCTATCGTAAGGCGGTTCGCTTGATGAACCTGGCGCATCGGTTTCATCTTCCTGTGATTGCTTTCGTCGATACCGCTGGTGCTTATCCTGGTATTGAGGCCGAAGAACGCGGTCAGGCTGTTGCTATTGCGGAATCGATCGCGACTTGTCTGAAAATCCGCGTGCCCCTGATCAGTATCTTGATTGGCGAGGGTGGCTCTGGTGGTGCGATTGCTTTGGCTGCGGCAAATGCGATTTTGATGCTTGAACACTCAACATATTCAGTAATTTCGCCAGAAGGCTGTGCCTCGATTCTTTGGCGTACATCAAGCAAAGCTGCTGAAGCCGCGAATGCACTGAAGCTAACCGCCGAGGACCTTTTAAAACTCGGGGTCATTGATCAGATTATCCCTGAACCTATCGGTGGTGCTCATCGCCACCCAAAGCAAGTTATTGATGCTGTTGGCAAAGCATTAGATAAGACTTTGCAGTCTCTTATAAATAAAGATGGCGCAAAGCTTCTATCTATGCGTCGTGATAAATTTTTGGCTATGGGGCGAAAAGGAATAGGTTAGCATCTATCATATTAAAAATTTGTTTTAACTCCCCAGGTTATACTCAAGTACTGTAAGGTTGCGATATTTCTGGATTGCCGCGGCCCCAAGAGGGACCTCGCAATGACGGCGGAGAAGTAATGACATGCGACCGACCTATACCTGTCGTCAT
The DNA here is from genome assembly GCA_037146895.1 of Alphaproteobacteria bacterium. Taxonomy (GTDB): domain Bacteria; phylum Pseudomonadota; class Alphaproteobacteria; order Paracaedibacterales; family JBAWWF01; genus JBAWWF01. The sequence goes on from JBAWWF010000062.1 coordinate 5,214, forward strand.
TGCGAGGCTGCGCTAGCAGCCGTGGCAATCCAGTCTCTTCTCTTACACCAATAGACCTGGGCGGTTACAAATTATTTTAAAAAATGCTCCTACAATTTTAAAAAATGCTATTGACAAACATGTAGCTTTTATTGTTCATAATTTCATAGAGTGTTATATAAACTTTCGATGGAAGTGACAACATGAGCATATTTTCTTCTCTAAATCGTGAACAAAAAGAATCTATTTTACTCTTACAGACTGGCACTTTGTTCGAATACTTTGATTTGATGCTTTATGTCCATATGGCCGTTCTTCTCAATGAACTTTTCTTTCCTAAAGCCGATCCGCACACGGCATCTCTCCTGGCGGCTTTTGCGCTATGCTCTTCTTTGGCGTTTAGGCCTCTTGGTGCCATTATCTTTGGATGGATAGGCGATCGCATCGGCAGGAAGCATACTATTATCATCACAACAGCTCTGATGTCTATTTCGTGTCTTGTTATGGCCAATCTTCCTACCTATGCGCAAATTGGCGTAACCGCAGCTTGGGGTGTAACAATATGCCGCATCGTTCAAGGTATGTCATCTATGGGGGAGATTGTAGGAGCAGAAATCTATATGACAGAGACTATCGCTCGCCCTGCCGTATATCCGGCTGTCGAGCTTGCGGATATTTCTGCTGCCATAGGTATGTTGTTGGCTATCGGGGTTGCTTTTTTTGTTACATCTTATGGTGCGAATTGGCGCATTGCTTTCTGGATT
>JBAWWF010000063.1:0-5925 GCA_037146895.1 Alphaproteobacteria bacterium
GCAGAATTTTAAGGTTTTAAAGCAAAACCTTAAGCCTCTGAACATCACCATTGGTGCGGATAAGACCTTTGAAAGGTCGGGGGATTTGGATATAATTTTCTTAGCCATTGTTAATACTCCGTGTATTAATAATCGGTTAGTGGCATTTGGGTGCGCTAACATCCAAGTGTCACGTGAGTTCAAAGACGACCAGGATCGATGCGTCATCCTCACAAAACTGATAATGCCTCCAGATAAAATGAGAATCAAGGAGAAAATCACAGCATGTTTTTTTAGCATTATTTTTTTATAATTTTGCTATTCCCTACCCCATTTATTTGCGCTAGTGTGTCTCGAAATACTTTATAAAGAACAACCTTAAGCTGGGATTACTGAAGATGCCACACCTCTGTAGAAAGAACCTGCCAGGGTTTACTCTGCTTGAAATGAGCTTTGTGCTGATTATTGCTGGCCTTATCATGGGGCTTTCGCTGCCTTTATTCACAACCATGCTGCAGCAGCAAAAACAAAGGCAAACCCAAGATCATCAAGAGCAAGTCCTCTACGCGCTTGCGGCTTTTTTAAATCAACATGGATGCTTGCCGCCGCCAGCAGACCCAGCCACACTCGAGCAGGGAATAGCCACAACCGACACTTGTGCTGCTGGGGACCATTGCCAGGGATTGATTCCCTATAGAACGCTAGGATTGATGGAAAGCCTGGCCAAAGATGGTTATCATCGGTGGATGACTTATGTAACGAGCAAACAATTAACAGAAACAGATATCATTCAAGACGTAGGCGCGTCACCGTACGAGGCACCTAGTCTCTTTGGCAAGCAATATTTTTGCGACATTGCGCCTGGTCCCACTTCTCTGCAACTGCTTGATGCCCAAAAGCAACCACTATTAAGTGCAGAGGCAAAAGATGTATGGGCCGTCATTCTCATCAGCCATGGCCCGCAGGGATTAGATAATGTAGAAAACGCTAACAATGGCCCTGTGTTTACGATTAGGAATAGTGCGCTCATTAAAGCCGTCACCCGCAATAATATTTTAGCCATTTATGCGCATAACCCTTGTCAGCCAAAGCCAAGGGCACAGCCACCGCAATCGCGGCCCCATAAACCAGAGCCGGATCCCGATGATTGGGTGCGTCCACTTCCGAAATATCCGAAAAGGGTGATTGATGACTAAAGACGATTTACGCGAACATTTACATGCGCTCCGAGGTAATTTTGCGGCAAAACAAGGTGCTTGCGCTTCAGCACTCCTTAATGAATTATTGATCAGTGCCAATATTATCCCCAACGATGCGATTATCGCCGGCTACTATCCGACTAAAGACGAAGTCGATCCCAGGCCAACCATTCACCATTACCTTGAGCAAGGGCATAGGTGCTGCTTGCCCTATACCTGCTTCGGCACCCGTATTTTACAATTCCGCGAGTTTTCTGCTGTATCAATTCTTGCACCAGATGCCCAACAAATTATGTCGCCACTTGCAGGTGCTGAGCTCATCCCCTCTGTGCTTCTAATTCCTATGCTTGGCTTTGATCGAAAGGGATACCGCCTCGGTCAAGGTGGTGGGCATTATGATTCAACCATTGACTATTTTTTGCACAACGATCATCATCCATTAACTGTTGGTCTTGCGTTTGACTGCCAGGAAGTTGAGGCGTTACCGCTTGAAATCCATGATTATCCTATGGATTATATTGTTACGCAAACCAGGATATTGAACTTTTGAGCTTTTAAGTTATGCGAATTTTATTTTGTGGCGACATTGTTGGGCGGAGCGGACGAGATGTTGTCGTGCAAGAAATCCCAAAGTTACGTGAGGCTTATGCAATCGATTTCGTCATTGCCAATGGCGAGAACGCAGCCCATGGGTTTGGGATTAGTGCTAACATTTGCAAAGATCTTTATGCAGCAGGCGTTGATGTCATCACAACAGGCAATCATGTCTGGGACCATAAAGATATCATGGCTTCCATTGACCAGGACAAGCGTTTATTGCGGCCTTTGAATTACCCAGCCACAGCCCCAGGTCGCGGCTATACCCTCATTAACACCACCACCAACAATCAGCCTGTGCTTGTTATGAATGCAATGGGTCGCTTATTTATGGATCCCCTGGACGATCCGTTTCGAGCTGTTGACGAGGTGCTTGCTAGACATCCATTGGGCCAAGCTGCTGCGGCCATTATCCTTGATTTTCATGGCGAAGCTAGCTCAGAAAAAATGGTCATGGGGCATTTTTGTGACGGGCGCGTCAGCCTTGTCGTGGGGACTCATACCCATATACCAACAGCGGATGCTCAAATTTTATCCAAGGGTACAGGGTATCAAACAGATGCCGGTATGTGCGGTGATTACGATTCCGTGATCGGGATGGAGAAAGATGTTCCCATTATGAGAATGACCCGCAAAACACCAACAGCTCGCATGAAGCCTGCTCAGGGCCCTGGCACTTTCTGCGGCACATTCATTGAGACAGATGACCAAACTGGGCTGACGGTGCGTATCAAGGCGGTGCGCGTCGGTCCTCGATTGGAGCAATCCCTGCCTGATTAAGGGATACTTCTTCTGCGCTTGCTTAAATCCCTCAAACCTTCGTAAGATAAAATTATAGTAAAATGCGAGGTAAAATAATGGGACGTATTGCACTTGTGACCGGAGGCACTCGAGGGATTGGTGCAGCTATTGCTGAGTCTTTGCAAAAAAAAGGGCATCAGGTAATTGCTACTTACCAAGGCAATACATCTGCCGCCGAGGCTTTTCAAAAAAAGACTGGCATTCCTGTTAAGCAATGGGACGTCAGCCAGTTTGCGGCTTGCCAACAAGGTGTTCAGGAGATCACCGCGCAATGGGGAAATATCGATATCCTCGTTAATAACGCTGGTATTACCAGAGATGGTTTTCTTCACAAAATGACCCCTGCCATGTGGTCGGATGTCATTGCCACCAACCTAACATCCTGCTTCAATATGACCAGCGCGATCATTAACGGCATGCGTGAGCGCGGGTTTGGGCGGATTATTAGCATCTCCTCGATTAATGGTGTCAAAGGACAAATCGGCCAGACGAATTACGCCGCCGCCAAAGCCGGAGTGATTGGTTTTACTAAGGCACTGGCCCTGGAGAATGCAGCGAAAGGGATTACGGTAAACGCCATTGCTCCTGGTTATATTGACACTGATATGATGCGGACTATCCCGACGGAAGTATTGCAAAAGATCATCGATCAGGTTCCGGCCAAGCGACTTGGACTTACCGCAGAGGTCGCCCATGCGGTCGCTTTTCTAGCTGAAGATGATGCCAGTTATATCACTGGAGCAACCCTGCACCTTAATGGCGGACAATACTTGTCATAGGGTTTTAGAAAAAATAACGTAACTATTAAGGTCTGTTGTTCCTTAAGGAAAGCCCCTGGATTGCCACGGCCACTACGTGGCCTCGCAATGACGAATAGAGCGTTTGCGCCCATTCGTCATTGCGAGCTCTTGCGAAGCAATCCAGGATCACGGTGTTTGAATATGACCTGTATATTTACGTAAAAAGTACAAATGTCTCCTCTACTACAACAGTTTCTTGAGCGAATCCTCTATCCAAGAAAATGCCCGCTCACATTGTGGTTTAAAGCAATCGTAAAGTTGCAGGAAAGCGTGCAGCGTTCCGTCTAAGCAGATGAACTCTGTGGATACTCCAGCGTTGCGGAGCTTTTCTTCAAAACGAATGCCATCGTCACGAATAGGATCGGCACCACAAACCAGGACGCACGTCGTGGGGAATCCTTTCAAGTCATCAAAGAACATCGGCGATATCTTCCAATCCGTAGCAATCGTGTGATCAGGACCGATATAATTCGTTGTGTATTGCTCAACTACTTCTTTGGTTAAGAAACAACCGGTCGCAAAGTTCTCCATAGAAGGCGATCCGCCGGTAAGGTCCAGTGATGGATAAAAAAGCATTAGCATTTTGGGGAGCTTGTTCCCCGTTGATTTTAAAAGACAGGTTAACGCTGCTGAGATATTGCCACCACCGCTATCCCCGCTAATGACAATGCGATCAGGGTCGATAGCGAGGCGCTCTTTATTGTTTAAGCACCAGTTATAAGCACTCAGCGCATCGTGCAGCCCCTTAGGAAATGGATTCTCCGGCGACAGACGATAATCAACCGAAACCACACGAATGTGACAGCGTTCGGCAATAACGCGACACAGCTTGTCATGCGTATGTAGATTGCCGCGCGTCCAACCGCCGCCATGAATATAAAGCATCATCGGCAAAGGCTTCTGGCTCACTTCTGGATGATAAATACGCACATAGAAAGAATGCGCTTCGCTTTCAGATGGGATGAGTACGTCTTCAATATAAGGAATTTCCACCCTCGAACCACCAACCAAAGCAACCAAAGATTCCAGACCTTTACGGCCGTCTTCTACTGACATATTGGGATTAACGGGAACTTGCTCCATATGGTGTATAAACGCTAACGATTCTGGTGCTAAAACACTACGATTATCTGTCATAATTTCCTCCAATGCGAACGCACACTGATAAGCCAGCCGTTCTCATTTATTGTATCATCAATAGTTGTGGGCGAAAAAAATAAATTATCCTCGCGCCAAAAACTAGGCATCGCTAACAGAGCTCGTGTAGGGATTATCTCCTTTGACCTTGCTTGTGTGCCAAGCGGTTTAAGGGTTATGGTTTCTCCTTGCGGGACCTCTATATCCAGCAAAAAGCGTCTATCCCACCAGAGCGTGTGTGCGCCCTCGCCAAGGACCTGTGGGGGAGGAGCCGCGCGTACTTCGCGAAAGATCAGGAGCTGCGGCCCCTTAACCTGGATTATTGCCCCTCCCAGCGTAAAAATGCGCCGCTGCCCTTTTCGTATGTCCGAACAAAGGGCCTTCACCGCTTGATATTTTGACTGCCAGCCCTTGTTGCTAAAGAGCCAGAGGGTATGGGTAAGAAGGAGCTCTATAGCCTCAGCAGGCAAGACTTGTGCTCCCTGCCAATCAACAATGAGGTAGCCATACGGCGACTTGGTGAGGAATTGGGTGACCATCTGAGCTAGCTGTCCATCAATAAGATTCTGGCTTTCCGTCAGGCGGCCAATCGTTGTTAGTACAGCATCCAATGTCAAGCCATGCTGGGTTAGCGCAGCCCATGTGTGACGCCAGCGCACTCGCTCAAAATCGTGGTTAGCGTTGCTGACATCTTCAATGAATGGTTGCTGAAACTGCTTGAGAGTTAGATGCAAACGCTGCGGGGAGATCGTCAAAAGCGGGCGCACAAGTTTCACAGGCAGCCGCTCAACAAGGGCGCGCATCGCACAGAGCCCTCGCAACCCTGATCCCTTGGCTAAGCGCATTAGGAAGGTCTCGGCTTGATCCTGGGCATGATGTGCGGTCAGCAAAACCGGAACTCTGTGCTCCTGGCACCATGTAGCTAACAAATGATAGCGCATTTCGCGCGCCGTTTCTTGGATGCGCGTGCGCGGCTTTTCGCCAAGCCATGGCAAAATCTCATGGGCAATTCCCCGATCATGCAGCCATTGCTGGACCTGAAGAGCCTCTTGCGCAGATACTGCCCGTAAACCATGGTCTACCGTTAAGGCGACCACTTGTCGACCATGGGTTTGCGCCCATGCATGCAAAAGCAGCGTGAGGGCCATGCTGTCAGGCCCTCCGGAGCAGGCTACAGCCAGCACACGCGCATCCTCAAGGGCAGGAACCCTTCGCAAAATACTAGCAAACTCTTCCGCTGCAATGTGGCTCACTATCAATCTTTCGTTCATTTATGATGAGTATATACTTTCCATAATTCAAAAAACCTCACAATTCCATTATGTTAGAGTGGAATTGTGAGGTTTGTATGCTTTTATAACCTCAGTTCGGGATAAAAGAGAAAGCCATAAGAGGTGCCCCACTGTCATACC
>JBAWWF010000064.1:0-5856 GCA_037146895.1 Alphaproteobacteria bacterium
GTTTTTCTTGGGAAAGACCTGAACTGTTGCCGTTGTGTAAGAGTTTGGTCCATTGATCAAAGGCACAAACCTAACCGCACTCAAGGTTTCGCTTATAAATTCCCCATTCTTTTTGGTTACTCGCACAAGGTTTTGACTGTGATGAGTTCCAACAGGCATAATCAAGCAACCATTTTCGTTTAGCTGATCAAGCAGTGCTTGGGGGATTTCATCTGCTTCTGCGGTAACCAGGATGACATCAAATGGCGCGTGTTCTGGCCAGCCCAAATTGCCATCGCCAATCCTGACATGTACATTTTTATGGCCGAGATCCTTTAAAACCTTTCGTGCACCCAAGCCAAGTGGCTCCACGATTTCTATGGTATAGACTTCTTTGCCAAGCAGACCAAGGACAGCGGCTTGATATCCTGAACCCGTTCCGATCTCTAGAATGCGGTCTTCGGAAGAAACCTGTGCAGCTTGGGACATGAGGGCAACAATGTAAGGCTGAGAGATTGTTTGCTCCCAGCCAATAGGCAAGGATCTATCCTCATAGGCATGGTCACTCACTGTTTTAGGCACAAAAAGATGCCGTGGGATCCAATTCATTGCTGCTAATACACGTTTGTCTATTATATCTCTGGTTTCAAGCTGTTCCGTTACCATCTCATAACGTTTCTCAACAAAGCTTGCAGCGTGAGAACTATTAACAAACCCCAGAGCTGCTATTAACAGAAATAGAATTAGGAACCTTGCGCTAAGGTACCTAATGCTTTTTTCGAGATTTAGGTGCTGCATTTTTCATACTCTCAACACTGTTATGAAAATGATCGTGAAAAACATCATGAATTTTATGGGTTGAGTCCTTCAACATATTGGCGATACTTTTACCATGCTCAGCCATACGGTCTGTATGCTTGCGTAGAGGTTCCGCTTTTTTGCCTAAATCAGCAGGCTTTAGATTTTGTGTACACTCGCGCATATAGGTGGCCATCTCATCAAAGGCTTGCTTGATGAAGCTTGTTTGAAGTTGGCTAATGGATTTCATGACTTCAGCTGCCATAGTATTGGCAGCGGTCAGAGCTTCAATGTTCTTGCGATGTTGTTGCATCATAGCCTCGCTGTTCATAGGAGACTTCATAGATGCAAATGTACGTAGTTTCTCAGTAAAATTAAATGTATCATTTGGATTCTGTGTATCATTTGGATTCTGTGTACCATTTGATGTGTTGTTTGATCGTGCCATCTTTCTTTTCCCTTCCAGTTACCCTCTTATAAGTTCAGAAGGCTGGATCTTACCTCCTTCTTACTTTGGCAATCGTAACATAACGCGCAATCCACCGTAGCTTGAGCTATGTAACCATATCCTGCCGCCATGCCTACGTACCGCATCGCGGGCAATGCTTAAGCCCAAGCCAGTTCCTCCTGTTTCCTCACCGCGTGCTTCGTCTATGCGGTAGAAGGGGCGAAAAACGTTCTCGCGTTCAGATTCAGCGATCCCAGGTCCATCATCATCAACCCAGATTTCTAGCCCATCTTTCTTTACATGGACTGCGATCCACGCTTGACTGCCATATCTAGATGAGTTTAACAATAAATTAGTTAAGCAACGCTTAATTAGCCCGAGCTTTAAATTCCAAAATAGGCGATCTGGACAGTCAAGGTTTATTTTTAAAGCATGATGACTAATCCCCTGGATAATGTCATTAAATAGCTTTGAAACGCAAATGTGTTGGATAGCCTCGTCTTCAGCACCGCGGGCAAAGTCAAGAAACCCCTCGATCATGCTTTGCATTGAGGCGACATCATGTTGCAATTCCGTGATTTCGGGAGAATGCGGCATGAGTGCCATTTGCAGCCGCATGCGCGTTAGCGGGGTGCGCAGATCGTGGGAAACACCGGCGAGCAGCTCGGTGCGTTCATGAATTTGGCGATGAATGCGATCACGCATAATGTTAAAGGCCTGGGTCGCTTTGCGTACTTCTGTTGCGCCTTCGGGACGTAAATGGCCAACATCGTGCCCTTTACCAAAGCGTTCGGCAGCACCAGCGAGACGCCACAAAGGTTTAATTTGATTGCGCATAAAAATGGAGGCTACCGCAAAGAGGGCAAGTGCTGAAATAGTTGTCCAGATTATTAGAATAAGCGGGCTCGAGAGGTCGAAAAGACGCTTGCGTGCGGTAGATATTTTTAATACACCTTGAGGCGTTTGTGCATGAACATTAATAAAATCGCGATCAAGCGTCAGATAATAAGGGGTTTTGAAATGATGATCCAAGGCGTCACCCATAAAATCGTAGAGCCATCCTGACTTGCGTCGCCCTGTTTGTTCAAGTTTTTTATCATCTAGCCACTGTAGCTTTAAGTGTAGATATTGCTCTGCAAGATTATTGAGCGACTCTTGATGTTCAGGGCCATGATGCTCAGGATTTTGACTTATGGCCACAACAAATTGCATATCACCCGCAATATTATCTGCCAGCAGATTAAGTACTGATTCCAAATGACGATCTAAATAAACATAACCGAGGACAACTTGAAGGAGAATGAGGGGCGTAACCAGGATAACTAAGGTACGACCAAATAGGCTTTTTGGTGTGAGTCTTCTAAGAAAACGCATTGTAATTCATGGATTTTAACTTACGAAGATAATCAACCAAATGGTGTAGATTTGTTCCAGGATTTTCTGAACCAGTTTCTTGATTATATTTTTCTAGCTTTTTCGCATTTTCAATTGCTTTATCCATACGTGAATGAAGCTCATCAAATAACGTAGGATCCCCCTTATTGTAAGAGGGAATATGCTTATCCTCTATTTCTTTTATAACGTTGCCACATGCTGAACTTTTTCCAGCTTTATCAAAAGACGCAGTACTATAAGTAAAATGAAGTAATACCCACACCTCAAAACACGGGTGAGATGTAATAGCTTTAATTTGGCCATCTGAAGCTTTTATGAGGCTCATTGCTTGGTCGTATTTTTCTTTTTGACTACCTACGAGATCATAAACACAAAAAACACGATCATATGGCTCTTTAGCTTTTTCTGCTTCCTTCTTGGCAGAGTTCACAACGCTTACTGGATCGCTCTCTGTGGCTGGTGCAATATTTATATTGACCGTACTAAGCTTATAATGGTTACGTAATCTTTTAAAATAATTAGGTTCAGTTTCGCTTCCTTCGCATACTATCAGGACCATATCATATTCTTCTCTAATCGCTTCTTGACGATTACGTAATATTGACGGATGGTGTGATGGTTTCTTTGCCATGGTTTATCGCTGTTTAAGATTGATCAATGATTGGCAATGCGCCGAACCGCCCTTGCAGATATTTTTGTTGCAAAGATTCACCATCGCGTGGTTTAAAATCGCTCAATGGATAGAGTTTGGACATATCAATTTGGTTTGGTTCATCGAATCGTTCTTTTTCCACGAACCAAATCTGGTCCCTACGAAGCAATTCCTCGTCGAGCAATTCAGTGCTATGTGTTGTAAAAACAAGTTGTGCATTTTTGCTGTTTTCCTCAGAATGAAATTTTTTAATCAAGAAACGCACTAATTGCGGGTGAAAACTGGATTCTATTTCGTCAACAAGCAATGTCACTCCGTGCTTAATCACATTTTTCCATGCACCGGCGATTTGAAAAAATCTTTGGGTTCCATGTGATTCCTCTGTCAAGTCCAATGTAGAATAGTTTTCATCATCAGAAAAATGCGAGAAGGTGATTTTAGGAGTGGTCCCTAATGCAACAGAATCGCGGTTTATCTCTAAATCGGTTACTCCAAAATCAGCTTCTTGTATAAAAGACAAGAGTATTTCTTTGCTCTCTGGTTCCTTAAGCATATCTATGGTCATCGAAGGATTTAAGGAGGCAGTTCCTGATATACTAACAACAAGGAATTTGTGAAACCATTCAAAAACAGGGGCTAGCTGCTTGCTGTTCAGTTGGTACGCAATCGTTAAAAACAAAGCATCCTGACGTGTGGATTCCTTCCATGTGGTCCAATTGCCCTCTAAGTGTGGAAAATTCCAATCGTATTCCTGAGTGCTTTTGTTAAACGTTCGCTCAAAGACAATATGCTCGTCCTGATCCAAAAATTCGATGAGTCGCTCTTCTTCTATTTTATTACTGGGGCCAAGTGAAAATCTATATTCATAGAGGATCTTATTGTGGATGAAGGTTATGACAAATGTGCTAGGTGCATTGCGAGTTGATGCAGAAAATTTAAAGGGGTCATGTAGAGTATTTTTTATAGGATTAGCTGAATTAAGCACGAACCATTGCATCAAGTGTATAGAACGCAATAAGTTGGTTTTTCCTGCGGCATTAGCACCATATATGGCAGCAGAGCACAATAGTCTTTTGTCAATCCCTTCTACCTTTGGATCGAAACTATTGGTTTCAGTGTGTTGGGTATAATTTCCTGCGACGATTGAAAAGGTCTGCGTTTCTTTAAACGAGCGATAATTAGTAACGCTAAATTCAATTATCATATCTCATCTACACCATTATTTCTGCAAGTTGTCATCAGTTGACAGTACATTCCTGACCCGGCGTGTCAGCAGCATATAGACCGTGGGCAGGACAAAGAGCGTGAATATCGTGCCGACGGACATTCCACCGACGATGACCCAGCCGATCTGGCGGCGCGATTCCGATCCAGCCCCTGAAGCCAGTGCTAGCGGCACTGTTCCCAGCACCATAGCAAAGGTCGTCATCAGGATCGGGCGCAGGCGCAGCCGTGCGGCTTGCGTAATCGCATCATAGATCGTCTGGCCCTGGTCACGCAGGCGATTCGCGAAGTCGACCATCATGATACCATGCTTGGTGATCAAACCAATGAGTGTCACCAAACCAATCTGGCTATAAAGATTGATGCTACCATGGTCAATGAAGCGCAACACCAAAATTGCTCCCGCCAACGATAATGGCACCGTCAGGATGATAATAAACGGGTCGATCCAGCTCTCAAACTGGGCAGCCATAACAAGATAAATGAACGCCAGTGCTAAGAGGAAGATTAGCTGCACGTTGCTGCTTTCCTCTAAAAACCGCTTGGTTTCGCCGATAAACTCAACGCGCACATCTTTGGGCAAAATGTCGTTACCGATGCTTTTTACCTTGGCAATCCCTGTGTCTAAACTATAGCTAGGGTTTAGCTCAATCTTATAGCTTATTGAGCGCACGCGGTTAGTGTGGCGAACTTCCTTTGGTCCAGCTCGTGATTGGACGGTGACGAGCTCGGCAAGAGGGACCAAGGTCTTGTCCCGATCAGTCGACTGGATAAACAAGTTGGTGATATCGGTGGGTGAGCGGCGGAATTTATCCTCAACTTCTACTTTGACATCATAGAGCTTGTTGTCCTTCTTAAAGGATCCCGCTCTTTGCCCACGTATCAGGGCATCGACGTTTTCAGCAATGGTTTCGGCTTCAATGCCTAAGCTAGAAATCTTGTTGCGGTTTACGGTTAAGGTAAAATCCTCTACATCCGAAATACTTGTTTCTGCACGAACACCGCTAGCAAGACCAGATGTATAAAGAGCCTGGGTAATTTGCTTCGACAGCTCCTTTAATTCCTGGTGATTCTTGTTGCCCATGATCACAAAAACAATGGACTTTTCTTCCGACAATCCTGAAGAAGAGGAACTAACGCGAACTTCAACACCGATAATTTCGGATAGTTGTTTATTAAGATCAGCTACGATATCGTCGGTGCTGCGGGAACGATCACGTGCATTGATTAACTGAATTCCCATTTCATAAGTAGGATTAGTTACCTGCGTGACGCGCCGCTCAATTTCCGTAACAGAGTTAAGTACCGTATCAATTTTCTGCACATAACGATCAGTGTAAGCGATAGTAGAGGAGTAGGG